>JAKJBL010000100.1 GCA_022707005.1 Bacillota bacterium
CGATTTCCGGCTTTAAGGACTACTCGGGCAATGAGATGGATGCCGATGCCACAAACAGCTTTACCACCCTGGCGGCAGCGACGCCCTCGGACGACCCCACCTATATATTCCGTACCCTGACCGACAGCGCCACGGGCGTCATCGTTTCCGGGATAATACATACGCAGGCGCAGCTTGTAGTTGGACTGCTCACGCTACACAACGACCCTGCCTGCGATACCATCCGCAGGGCGCAGGCGGATGGGAGGCTTATATGCGGCTTTGACATCAGCTTGAGCAGAAGCTTTATAGCTCCCTTAACCGTCTCTATCCCCATAAGCAGCAAATATGATGGTCAATTCGTCACCATCCTGCACTGCATAAACGGCAGGCTTGAGGCTATTACTGTCAAGGTTGCTAACGGTATGGCAAGGTTCGATGTGTCGGAGCTTTCACCTTTTGCGGTGGTGCGCGGAATGTATGCACCTAAACAGAAGGTTACATCCCCACCCAAAACTGGAGATTCTATTATTCTAACAGGTTTTCTTCTTTTAGTGCTGTCAGTGCTTTGCTCAATCCATTTAATGAGACGGCGCAGGGCGCAGCAAAACTGCAGGATAAGCAAATAATCGGATGGCAATTTCTCATGTGAAGCCAAATCGAAGGTATATAAGCATCTAAGTTTTGTAGGCGGATACTGCAAGCAGCACCGCCTATTCTATTTCTTTTTACTAATATTTCATGTGCCAGCCCCTTTTGCCGAAGAAATTGTCTTGCAAAGACTATTTGGCTCCTTAACCAAATCTATTGATTCGGATTTGAAAAGAGCATATTTAGCGCAAGCAGGCCCTACAAGTTCGTATAGAACTGAAGAAGATAGAATAATAGCAAGCAGCATATTGCCTATAGCGCCGGGCAGAATTCTCTTCCCTAAGAAAGCAAGCCCGATTGATACCCCGGCTTGAGGAATAAGCGCTAGCCCAAGATAGTTACGAATTTCCTTCGTTAACCCGGTTACCATACTGCCCAAAAAGGCGCCCAAGTATTTCCCTGCTATTCTCACAACAAAATAAGCCACTCCAATCAACCCAAGCGTTTTAAAGGAGCCAATATCTAAATTCATCCCGGATACCACAAAAAAGATAGATAGAATTGGCGGGGAGAATCTCGACATTTGTTTATGCAGCTCTTTGTCCTTTGTTTTGTTTATATAAACTGTGCCAAACAACATGCACGAGAGCAAAGGCGAAATATCTACAATTGCACATAATCCCGCAATACCAAGGAGCATAGAGACAGTTAGAATAAGCCGATTGTCTTCGCTCCGCTTCGGTGTCATTAGCTTGCTTAGTATTAAGCCGCTTCCAAATCCGACTGAAAGAGCGATAATGTTGTATATGATGGGCAGCAGGATATCCATTATTGCAACTGCACCGCCTTTAGCGGTATTTATTATTGCTGCAACTAAACTAAAAACTATTAAACAAACAGCATCATCGAGGGCGACAACCTGCAAAAGAGTATTCACAAAGACTCCCCGTGCATGGTACTGGCGGATTGTAGCCATTGTGCTTGCAGGGGCTGTAGCAGTTGCTATTGCGCCCAAGAGCAAACAAAAGCTCCAATTTAGACGGAAAACTAACCGCATAAATATCGTTATAAATACCCCTGCAGTTATAGCTTCAAATAATGTAAGCGTTATTATGCCAAAACCAATCTCTTTAAAAGCTTCCTTTTTGAAATATCGGCCTACGCCAAATGCAATAAAGCCCAATGCAATATCGTTAATAAACGACATCCCCTCGCTTACCTCAGTCGGAATTATGTTAAGAACGTATGGCCCGATTAGGATACCTGAAATGATGTAGCCAGTAACATTGGGAAGCCTTGCGAGCTTAGTAAGGCGGGTAAGCAGAAAGCCTGCAAGCATTATTATTGATAATGATAAAAGAACAGTCGTTGTGCTATCCAACCTGTTAAGGATTGATTCCATTTTTCCTCCCTTCCAAAGGTTAATCCCGTATTCATTCAAAACAGCTGCCTTGGCTTGTTTTATTTGAATACTTAATCAACAGCAAAAAGATTATTAAAGATCCAGCTTATTCCGTTAAGTTAACAGCCATAATATTGTGGTAACACTGCAATTACTAGCAAATCGCAGGAACAGTTATTGCTCAGCAGCCTTGTCACTTATATAGGCTTATGCTATTATTATACTTGCATTTATCATTAAGGATAATCATGATATTTTCGGCGACTATAATTCTATATGATAATTGGGGTGGGACGATGGTTGACGCAAAACTTTATACCCTATTAGCGGTAGTTGAATATAACAACTATACACGTGCTGCTGAGCATCTCTCTTTAACTCAACCCGCGGTAACTCAGCACATACAACAGCTTGAACGTGAATTCAACTGCAAGTTGCTCAATAGGTCTGCAAATATAATAAAGCCTACCGATATTGGCGAGCTTGTAATACGTTACGCAAGGCGCAGCATTGCATTATATGAAACTTTACATAAGAGCATCTTGGATAACCAGCATAATATGCGAAGGCTAACAGTCGGTGTGACGCATACTGCAGAAAGCAATGCTGTTGCTGAAGTGTTAGGAAGATTTAGCGCAAGAAACCCTGGTACAATCATTACAATTATAACTGATACTATAAACAATCTTTATGGTATGCTAAAAAACTATGAACTTGATTTAGCTGTTGTTGAAGGCAAAGTACAGGATGAAGGCATAAATTCGGTTTTGCTTGATACTGATTCTTTAGTTTTAGTCGTATCTAACAACCATCCCCTTGCAAAAAGGAGCATGGTAACAATTAGCGAATTGAAAAGCCAACCACTAATTCTTCGCAGGCCTTCTTCAGGCACAAGGAACTTATTTACGGCGCATTTGGAAAGCCAGAATATCTCCATTGATGAATTCAATCTCATTTTAGAGGTAGATAATATAGCTACTATAAAGGATTTAATCAGGCGGGATATCGGGGTGTCCGTTCTTTCGCGTAGCGTGTGTCTGGATGAACTTAAAAAGAAGAAGATAACTGTTTTGCCAATAGAAAACCTAAGTATGATTAGGGAAATCAACATAATATATCATAGCGATTTCGAGCATATTGACATTTTGCAAACCCTGATTAAGGAATATAACAAAACAGTCAAATTTTATGCATCGTAACTGAGTCTGACGAACACTAAGCGTTAAGCCTTATTCGGCTTTCAAGACGTATCATACGCAATCACTTTTAGTATCAATTATATGCCAAATAGCAAAACAGGCTTTTTGGCATTAGAAGTTGCAGCCGTTCTGTTTTTAAGCAAATGCAGTTGAGGCTTCCTGGCAATCTACAGCTCTGTTTGTGATAACACAGAATCGTTAGCCTAACTATTCCCCTCTTACAAGATCCTTGCATTCTCGAGTTAGCGGAATTAAGTCACCCCTATTTAAAAGTGAGATGTCAAACTTCCTGTTCAAGGCCGCAAAGTGCTTTAGACCGAAGGCAATTTTGTTTAGGAAGGAGTACACGCCGACTGCGCCTAGCGGAAACTCATCCGCTTCTTTCCCGTACAAATATCTAAGCTCTGCTAAATCACCGAAGATCTCGTCAACCGTATTGCCGTATTTGCGAAAACTTTTTGGCACGTTACCCGCTCTAACCAGGTTGCCAATGCGGTTTGTGGTCATCGCCGCAGCCATGGCTGCTCTGCATATACCTACCGCATCAACTATTCCATCCCCATAAGCTAGCGCTTTAAAAACTTGATCCTCAGAACAGAACCCTCCTGTAAGTGCAATTGCAGGCATCCAATCATAGCGGGATTTCAGCCTATTTACGATTGTGCAAATTGCATCTTCCATAACTAAGGTTGGCAGACCCCATTCATTCATCATTTTCGAAGGGCTATATCCGCTGCCTCCACCTGCGCCATCAAATG
>JAKJBL010000101.1 GCA_022707005.1 Bacillota bacterium
TAAGCTTTGCATATGGAAAGCACTCCCGTACACCGCTCATGTATGCTTTTGACATATCGCTTGTTACATAATTATGCTGCGTGATGCGCTGCACTTATAGGCTAATCACGATATTGCCTTTGAAGCAAACCGGCGAATATGATATGCTTGAATATACTGAAAATAAAATAAAAGACACTAAACGATACGTGATTTGAAAGGAGCCTTTGTATGCCATACATTGCAATTAAATCATATCCAAAAGACAAGGCGATTAAAGAAGCCGTTGTAGAGAGAATCAACCAAGTTTTCTTGGAAACTTGGGGCTGCCCGCAAGAAGCAATTACCATCTCTATAGAAGAAGTCCTCCCTGAAGATTGGGAAGAGAAGGTCAAAAAACCCGAAATCGAAACAAGGAAAGAAAGTATGATGATTTTGTCCGGCAAAAAGTGCTATTAAAATATGAATAAAAGATATAGTTAAGAACAGAATGCCCAGAATGCTTGTTTCGCGCTAAGCAGGCTTAAAATAATTCGCACTGCTTTGTTTTGAATAGTATCAAAAAAACCATTTAAGCCTCTTATGGTATCAACTAACCAAAGGGGTTTTTTTATATGAATACGTTAAAACATATATCGTTCGTTAAAGCCCTGCCAATGTTTTATTCTTTAACATCGGCATAACGACATGGAAAGAAATAATGGTTGACATATGCAGCAGCTGTTGTATAATTCTATGGTGTAAAGCTAAAGCCCTTTACAGCAGGCGGAGCTAAATGGAGAAAAACATAGAATTAAGCCTGCTGCTCATGTATTATGGGTCGTTCATAACGCAAAGGCAGCAAAAATTCATGAAACTGAATGTAGACGAAGATCTTTCTTTAAGCGAAATCGCGCAACAAGAAGGTATATCCAGGCAGGGCGTTCATGATACTTTAAAAAGGGCAAAATTGCAGCTGTTCGAAGCTGAAGCAAAGTTAGGGCTTGTAAAGCGCACTTTAGCAGTAAGAGAAGGCTTAGATGCACTTGAAAAAGACATACTGGCTGTGGATATAGAAGAACCTAAAAAACAGAAGCTCCTGCTGTTGGTTAAAGCGCTTAAAGAAATATGGGAGGTCTGAAATGGCGTTTGAAGGTCTGTCCGCAAAACTGCAATCAATCTTCAAGAAGCTGACCGGAAAGGGAAGGCTGAGTGAAGCTGATGTAAAAGAAGCTATGCGCGAGGTAAGGCTTGCGCTCCTTGAAGCGGACGTAAACTATCTTGTGGTTAAGCAGTTCATTAACGATGTTATTGAGCGTGCCGTAGGCAGCGAAGTTACAACGAGCTTAACACCCGGACAGCAAGTTATAAAAATTGTAAATGAAGAGCTTTGCAAGCTTATGGGCGGAGCAAATTCAAAACTTGAGTTTGGGTCAACTACGCCTGCAGTAATTCTTTTAGCCGGCCTTCAGGGGGCAGGGAAAACTACAATGTCTGCAAAGCTTGCAGCATACCTGAAAAAACAATATGCAAAATCCCCTTTGCTTGCAGCTTGTGATATTTACAGGCCTGCAGCCATACGCCAGCTTCAGATTGTAGGGGAGGCAGTTGGAATCCCGGTTTTCACATATGAGTCAAAGCAGCCTGCAGAGATTGCCGCCAAGGCGCTTGAGTACGCAAAAAAGCATTTTAACGATGTCGTTCTTCTCGATACAGCAGGCAGACTTCACATAGACAATGATATGATGCAGGAGTTAAGCGAGATTAAAACAGCTGTGCACCCGGTTGAAACATTGCTTGTTGTGGATGCAATGACCGGGCAGGACGCAGTTAATATTTCTAAGGCTTTTGACGAAGCGTTAGGGCTTACAGGCATAATGCTCACAAAGCTTGATGGTGATACACGAGGGGGTGCAGCGCTTTCTGTTCGAGCAGTTACAAAAAAACCGATTAAGTTCTCCGGCGTCGGCGAAAAGCTGCAGGATATTGAGCCGTTCCACCCCGACCGTATGGCATCGCGCATACTTGGCATGGGCGACATGCTCTCGTTAATCGAAAAAACTCAGGCTGCTTTTGATGAAAGCAAAGCGCGTGAGCTTACTGATAAGCTCAGAAGAGACAGCTTTACACTTTCTGATTTCCTCGAACAGTTCCGCCAGATGAAAAGCATCGGTTCATTTGAAGAAATACTTGGCATGATGCCGGGGATGGATGCAAAAAAGCTTGGTAATCTGCAGCCCGATGAAAAGCTGCTTGGGCGAATGGAAGCAATAATCCTTTCAATGACAAAAGCTGAGCGAACTTCACCAGAGATACTTAATGCAAGCCGAAAGCGCAGAATAGCCGCCGGAAGCGGAACCAGTATCCAAGAAATTAACCGCTTGCTGAACCAATTTGATGCCTCAAAAAAAATGATGCGTCAATTTGCGGGAGGCAAACCCAAAAAAGGAAGTAAGCGCATGCAGTTCCCGTTTTAAGGGTAAAGGTATGTTTGCTGAAATAATTAAACGCCAGGAGGAAATAAAAAATGGTCAAACTAAGGCTGCGCCGCATGGGCGCAAAGAAGGCACCCTTTTATCGCATAGTAGTTGCGGATTCTACTGCTCCGCGCGATGGGGCATTTATTGAAGAAATAGGTTATTACAACCCGCTCGCAAACCCTGTTGAAATGGTGGTTGACAACGAGAAGGCAGTTGCATGGATAAAAAAGGGCGCACAGCCTACTGAAACAGTTCGTGCGCTTCTAAAGAAAAGCGGGGCAATACAGTAAGGAGAGTATGATGGATAAACTCGTGAAGTTTATTGCCGAAAACCTTGTTGATAAGCCCGATGAGGTTCGGGTTGCTGTAAAAGAAGAGGAGCAGTCCACGATAATCGAGCTTACTGTGGCGCCTGAGGATATGGGCAAGGTCATAGGCAAACAAGGCCGAATTGCAAAAGCAATTCGAACAGTTGTTAAAGCTGCCTCTGCGCGCGAAGACAAAAGGTATGTTGTGGAAATAGTGTAATGCAATTTTACCGCATAGGCTGCATTTCAAAACCCCATGGCATTCAGGGTGGCGTTAAGGTTGAGCCGTTGACTGACGATGTTTTAAGGTTCCGCGGCTTAACCGAAGCATACCTTGAACAAAGCGGTACCAGAAGGCCTGTTGCAATAAAAACTATTCGGATAGGCCCTGATGCAGTTATACTTTGTATTGAAGGCATAATTACGCGTGAGCAGGCTGAAGCAATACGCGGGGCATACATTTGTGTAGATAAGGCAAATGCTGTCCGTCTGCCGCCAGACAGATATTTTATTGCAGACTTAATTGGTTGTAATGTGTTTGGCACACACTCAAAAAAGTACGGCAAAGTAACAGATGTTTTGCAGACAGGCGCAAATGATGTGTATGTTGTAGAAGGTGAATGCAGAATGCTTTTGCCTGCTTTAAAAAAGGTTCTTCATATTGTTGATACAGAAAACAAGCGTATTGTGCTTAATGAGGAACTTGTCGGGGAGGTTGCAGTCTTTGAGGATTGATGTGCTGACACTTTTCCCGGAAATGTTTACATCTGTACTTGCCTCAAGCATTCTTGGCAGAGCCATAAGCAACGGGCTTCTCATTGTTAAGGTGCATAATATTCGCGATTATTCTGATAACAAGCATCGCAAAGCGGATGATTATCCCTTTGGCGGCGGTTCGGGGCTTGTTATGATGGCGCAGCCTATATATGACTGTATTGAAGCCGTGCAGGGCAAAGAGCCCGCACTGCGCATATTATTATCCCCACGTGGTAAAACGCTTAATACTAAGCTTGCTAAAGAGCTTGCGCTTGAAAAGCGGCTACTTCTTCTTTGCGGCCATTATGAGGGCGTTGATGAGCGCGTGATGGATATTATAGATGAAGAGATTTCAATTGGCGACTATGTGCTTACGGGCGGCGAACTTGCCGCCTATGTGCTGATGGATTCCATCATCCGCCTCTTG
>JAKJBL010000102.1 GCA_022707005.1 Bacillota bacterium
CGTCCCCATTCAGGATTTTACGAATGCATCCGACATTGACTGGTCTAAGCCAGTTTCAGAAATTGACAGGCAGCTTTATAAAAAGTATGGGCTTGAAGCAAGTGAAATTGACTTTATTGAAACGCATGTAAAGGAGATGGGGTAATGGCAAATACAAGCATTAAAGCTATAGCAGAGGCGAACCCAACAATTTACGCGTATATTACCCCGAACGATGTTTCAAAAAAGGGCTGGGTGAAAATCGGCGAAACTAAGCGCAGCGCAACAGAACGCATTAGCGAACAAACGCGCACTGCAGATATTGAGTATGAGCTGCTATGGGCGCACGATGCAAGGCGTGATGGAGGCGAATATTTTAAGGATACAGCCTTCCATTGGTACTTGGTGCAAAGCGGAGTTGAGCGCGGCAAGTTCCACGGCACAGGGAGACCTTCAGAGTGGTTTTATTTTGGCGAAGGTGAAGAATGGCGGGCTAAAGAGCTTTTTAAGAAGTTTGTGTTTAACGATAACAGCCCAATTCAAGCCCCTGCTAAAGGGGAACAATACATTCTGCGCTATGAGCAGGCTGAGGCTGTTTCGCGGACTCTTGAATATTTAAATTCAAACAAGCAGCCCGCAAGCTTCCTTTGGAACGCGAAACCGCGCTTTGGCAAAACCCTGACAGCCTATGATTTTGCCCGAAAAAGCGGCTTTAGGCATATCCTTATAGTTACAAACCGCCCTGCAATCGCTAACTCCTGGTATGATGACTTTGTAAAGTTCATTGATTGGCAAGAGCCTGATATGTATTTTATTTCTGAAACCGATTCGTTAAAAGCTACAAACGCTCTATCTCGCGCAAAATTTCAGGAATTGATAAGCAACTATAGAGAAAGCGGGTATGATTTAATTAAGCAGCTTGCCTTTGTGAGCCTGCAGGATTTAAAGGGCGCAAAGGCTTTTGGCGGAAGCTTTGAAAAGCTCGAGTGGGTAGCAAACATAAAGTGGGATTTGTTAATTGTTGACGAGGCGCACGAAGGGGTTGATACATCAAAAACCGACTGGGCGTTTTCAAGAATAATTCGAAAGTTCACTTTGCACATGTCAGGCACGCCTTTTAAGGCTATTGCAAGCAGCAAGTTCAGTTCAGAGCAGATTTACAACTGGTCGTATGCAGATGAGCAGGAGGCAAAGCAAAATTGGGATTATGATAAGGGCAGCAATCAGTATGAAGAACTGCCTAAGCTTAACCTTTTTACATACAGGCTTTCCCCAATGATTGAAGAAAAGCTACGAGAAGGCCAAATGATAGGCGAAATAAACTATGACTTTGCTTTTGATTTAAATGAGTTTTTCTCAGTTGAAGAAGGCAAAACAACTTTCAAGCACGAGAAGGATGTTAAACGCTGGCTGGAGTGGCTTACGAAAAACGAAAAATACCCTTTTTCTACGCCCGAACTCAGGAAGGAGCTTAAGCATACATTATGGCTGCTCGATAGAGTTGCAAGCGCAAAGGCTTTAGCAAAACTCTTAAGCGATGATGCTGTATTTATGCACTATAAGCTAATAATCGCAGCTGGCGATGGCATAAGCCTGACTGAGGAAGCAGAGGATTTTGAATCCAACGAAAAAAGCTTAAACAAGGTTCGTAAAGCAATAGCTGAAAACGAATACACAATTACTTTAAGCGTAGGGCAGCTTACAACAGGAGTAACAATACCCGAGTGGACTGCCGTAATGATGCTTAGCAACACCGCAAGCCCTGCCCTATATATGCAGGCTGCTTTCCGCACGCAAAACCCCTATCATTTTGAGAAGAACGGCAAGTATTATAAAAAAGAAAATGCTTATATTTTCGACTTTGCGCCTGACCGCACTCTCATTATGTTTGATGAATTTGCAAACAAGCTCCTTGGCGATGAAAACAACAGTAATGACCGAAAGGAAAACATAAAAAGGCTTCTCAACTTCTTCCCTGTAATAGGCGAAGACGAGCAGGGCAAAATGATACCTTTGGATGCAGCGCAGGTGCTTACAATCCCAAGAACAATATTAGCGACAGAAGTAGTTAAGCGCGGCTTTATGAGCAACCTTCTCTTTGCAAATATATCCGGAATATTCGCGCTGCCAAAGGAGATTATTGATGGCATTTTAAGCGGGCTTCCTTTTGAGAGGCAGGGAAAGAAGGATAGAACTGCAGCACCTCCTGATTTATCAAATACAGAAGTTGATGAAGACGGCAACGTTAAAGTGCAGCAGGAAATTATTATTAACAAACATAATGAACTCTTTGGCGATAAAGTATATGATGCGGCACCGGTAACAGCTGCAATTGAACAATCCCTTTCGGATTTAGCGGCACAAGCGCTTAACCCGGAAAAGTTTACATCAAAGCTTGTCGATGCAGCCATGGTCTATGCAAAGCCAGGCATAGTTGATACGCTAAAATCAGGGTTTGAGCTAACAAATACACAGGCGGATAAAATCGAAAAAAACCTTAAGTCTGTAATTACCGAGAGTATTATAAAGGTCGAAAACGACAACTATAGAAATGAGTTCCTGCTTAGACAAAAAACAGACGATGAAATTAGCCGCGCAAAGGCACTTCTTGATAAAACTGAATTAGATGCGGCAGTAAAAGAAATAGAAGCAAAGCACCAGGCTGAATTTGAAAGCCTGCAAAATGAGCGTGCTAAAAACCTAAACGAAACCATTCGTAAAACCATTGAGGAGCAGCAAATCGCGCAAATCGAAACGCAAGCAAAGCTTAGAGCAGAGAAAAACAAAAGCGCAAAGGAAGAAGAAGTCCGTGGGCATTTGCGCGGCTTTGCGCGTACAATTCCAAGCTTTTTAATGGCATACGGCAAGCGCGAAACAAAGCTATGCAACTTTGAGAGCTATACCCCTGAAGAAGTATTCCTTGAAGTTACAGGCATTACAATTGAGCAATTCATTTTCCTGCGCGATGGCGGAGCATATATCGACGAAAAAACAGGCGAGGAAAAGCAGTTCAATGGCGGCTTGTTCAACGAAATAGTTTTTGATGAGTCTATACAGGAGTTTTTGAACATACGTGAACGGCTTGCTGATTATTTTAATGAAACCCATGAGGAGGATGTCTTTAACTATATCCCCCCACAGGAAACAAACCAAATCTTTACGCCAAAACAGGTGGTAAGGATGATGGTGCAGAATCTTGAAGACGAGGACCCCCATGTATTTGAAGACCCTAACAAAACTTTTATTGATTTATTCATGAAATCCGGGCTTTACATCACTGAGCTTGTAAAGCGTCTGTTCAACAACCCTGTTATGAAAGAGAAAATACCAGATGATGAAATACGCTTAAAACACATCCTTGAAAACCAACTCTTTGGGCTTGCACCAAGCGAAATAATCTATAACATTGCTACAAATTATATTTTCAGTTTTGATACAGAAAACAAAATAAGCCGTAAGCACTTTAAACACGTAGATACAAGACCTGCTGTAAAGGCCGGCAAACTACAAGAATTGCTCGCTGCGACATTTGGTGGGTTGGGGGAGTAGGAGAAATTAGTGTGAAAATGCTGAATTTGAATTTAGAATTCACAGAAATCGCTGCACAACTTAATTCTATTGCAAAGAATTACCTGCTTAGGCGCGGCATCAGCAGTTTAGGGAGGAGGCTTAATTATGCCATTTACCATTGTCCGTCAGGACATCACAAAAATGAAAGTCGACGCCATTGTCAACGCCGCCAACACCGACCTCTTAATGGGCGGTGGGGTTTGCGGAGCTATTTTCAAAGCAGCAGGAGCTGCAGAGCTTCAAGCTGCCTGTGATAAACTTGCCCCGATTAAGATGGGTGAGGCGGTCATTACACCTGGCTTCAATCTCCCTGTAAAATTTGTTATCCACGCGGCAGGCCCCGTATATCAGG
>JAKJBL010000103.1 GCA_022707005.1 Bacillota bacterium
CCCGCCGCCAAGCTCAACAAACCCGCCTCCTTTTGTGCCGACAGCGCCTTTATATGCATAAAACGCTTCACGTTGACACGAAAGCACATCTACATCAAGACCAACGCGTTTTTTCACAGCTTCGCAAAACAACCCGCCGTTTTTCGCGTCGCGCACTGCGCTTGTAGCGTAAATGAAAAGATAATCTGCATTGTTTTCCCGGGAAATATTCGCAAAGTTCTCAAGTGCAAGAATTGAGCGCTGCATTAAAGCCTCGCTCAAACAGCCGCTCTTGTCAAGGCCTTCCGCAAGCCGCGTAGTTGTCAGCTGCTTTTGTGAAAAGCTGAGCTTTTCGTCTTCAAAAACTGCATGAAGATAACGTATGGAGTTGCTGCCAATATCTATTATGCCTGCTGAAAGCGGGTGTATCATTCGGCTGCGTCTTCCCTGTAAAACTTATAATCTTCAGGCTCAAGATACCCGAGCCGCTCGCGCGCATACTGTTTAAGATATTCGTCAGTGTGCACATATTCAAGCATTCGCATTACGCGCTCCTCTTCAAGCAAAAGCGCGTCGTATTGGGCTTTAAGCCTCGTATGTTCAGCTGCAATTTCAAGGAGCTTATTGTGTTGTGAAATCGCCATTCCAAAAAGCACCGCAAGCCCTATGACGCAGCATAAGAGAATATGCCTTGGTTTTAAGCGCGCATTCTGTTGCTTTTGCATGGAGCCCCCTTGGCGCTTTTATCTACATTCTATACCATTAGTTTAATACATGCCAGTTTATTTCTCAAAACTCGGTGTGCGCTAAGAACGGCCGGCTGCTATTGTATGGATGAGCTTAAAGAAAACGTAGCTTAAAGACCATTGCTCCAAGAAAAAGCCTGCAATATAACCGGCGCATAAATAAAACCTAAGCTGTCCGCCCGAAGCATTAAGAAGCGCAGCTAAAAAAGCAGTTAAGGCGCACAAAATAAAGAACGCATCGCAAATCGTATCTGCAAGTCTGCGTTTTATTAGGCGACGCAGCAGGCGGCATACGTCATAAGCGAGCCCTGCCACAATCCCTCCATAGAAAAGCGTAAGGAAGGCGGCAGGCTGAAGCAGGGTGTTGCTCATTTGAAGATGCGTGAAAAAAGGCCGCTTCGCTCATTAGCTGCAGGCTCATACTCAAGCAGGTAAATCTCGCCTTCAAGCATTACCTGGCCATCGTCGAGGTTAAGCTTTGTTAAATGCAGCCCTTCGCCCTCAATTCTAAGCCCCCCTAAGTCAGTCTGCAGTACAATCTCCTGCTCATGGAAGCTTTCAACCTCATTTACGCCTGTGATGCTCATTAAAGAGCGGTTGTCAATGTGGACAACATGCGGCCGCACCCGCGACTTCCCACTTTCCAGCTCTCTATAGTCGGGCATATACTATCCTCCCCTTCGTACTCGGCTTCTGCCCATACCTAACAAATATGCTAAGCTGCTGCTATGTATACAGCAACACATAAAATTCTTAATTTCTGTATGTAAAATGATAATGTTTGCTAAGTCTGTACTATTGACAACATAGGGTTCATATCATATTATATGCTTAGCCGATAATCCTGTACTGTATGGTCCACCCGTTGCAACAATAAGCATAATCCATTAAAAAACCTGCCTGTTAATTTGCAGTGTGCGGTTTGACCTTCCGGTTTTAGGGCATCCTAAATCTATCACTTGTTATTTGCTCAAGTAAAAAAGTTATCGCCTGTTTCCGCGTTGCTAAGGAGCGCACCTTGTGCGTTGCATTCATTTTTGGCGCAATGCGGCAAAACATAAATCTTTATGCCAATGAAAGGGGAGTTGGAGTTGGACAGAGAAACCCTGCAAGCTAAAAGCCTTGCAGATTTGAGGGAAATATCAAAGCTGGCCGGTCTTAAGTCAATAACAAAATACAGAAAGTCCGAGCTCATTGAGATGCTTCTTGGGAATATGAGCGCGCCTGCAGATGAAACCGAAGCGCCTGAAGCGCTGCAAAAAGAAGCAGAAATAGAGCAGGAAGCAACCGGTGAAGAGCCGCCCGCAGAGCAAAAGCCATTGCATGCTTCACGACCGCGGCAGGCGCATTTAAGCCAGAAGGCAGCGCAAGACGGGGCTGAAGGAATGCCGGGAGCTGACAACTACAGAAAGCCTGCGTATGTTGCGCCCGGCTATCAGGCACGGCCGCAGGCTGAAACACCTTATCAGCAGCGCAGGCAGTATTCTTCGTTTTCGCAAGGCGGCGATACTGCATATCAGCCAAGACGCCAACCCAGCGGCTACCAGGGAAGCTATCAGCGACGCACTTATAATAACAATTTTCAACAGCAGCAGGGCTATCAGCAGCAGGGATACCAGCAGCAGGGCTATCAGCAGCAGGGCTATCAGCAGCAGTACCAACAGCCTGCATATCAGCAGCAATATCAGCAGCCGCAGCAAGGGTATCAGCAGTTTGCGCCAGAATCAGAAGATGACGAGAGCCGCCGCAGAGAGGGCTTCTACAATAAAGAATACGGCACGAGCAACCCCGCAGTTCCCGAGCTGCTGCAAACGGGCGACTGTGGAGACGCAGAGGGCGTGCTCGAAGTGCTGCCAGACGGCTATGGTTTTTTACGCTCTGAAAATTATCTTCCAGGCAATCGTGATGTATATGTCTCAATCGCCCAAATCCGCCGATTTTCACTTAAAACCGGGGATATGGTCACAGGCAAGACTCGCCCTTCAAAAGAAGGCGAACGCTTCCTTGCGCTTTTGTATATTACTGCAATAAACGGCATTTCGCCTGAAGAGCTTACAGTGCGCCAGCCTTTTGAAGAGCTTGTGCCGGTTTATCCGGATGAACGCCTGACCCTCGAGTACCCGGGGCAGCACAACCTCGCAATTCGCTTAATTGATTTGATTGCGCCAATAGGCAAGGGGCAGCGCGGTATGATTGTAGCCCAGCCAAAGGCAGGAAAGACTACGCTCTTAAAAAACATTGCAAACGGTATCTCCAAGAACCACCCGGATGTGCATTTAATGGTGCTGCTTATTGACGAACGCCCTGAGGAAGTTACAGATATGCAGCGAAGTATTAAGGGTGAGGTGCTCTACTCTACATTTGATGAGCTCCCTGAACACCACACGCGTGTTGCAGAAATGGTGCTTGAGCGTGCGATGCGCCTTGTTGAAACAGGCAGAGATGTTGTAATTCTAATGGATAGCCTTACGCGGCTTGCGCGCGCCTATAACCTTTCCATTCCGCCAACAGGGCGTTCGCTCTCAGGAGGGCTTGACCCTGGGGCGCTTCACAAGCCAAAGCGCTTTTTCGGGGCTGCGCGCAATATCGAGCATGGCGGAAGCCTGACTGTAATTGCAACAGCGCTTGTTGAAACAGGCAGCCGAATGGACGACATCATTTTCGAAGAATTCAAAGGCACAGGCAATATGGAAATCCACCTTGACCGAAAGCTTTCCGAAAAGCGCATTTTTCCTGCTGTTGATATTTATAAATCAGGCACAAGGCGTGAAGAGCTGCTCCTTACAAAAGAAGAGCTTGACGGTGTGTTTACAATGCGCAAAGTGCTCTCAGGCGGAAACCCTGCAGATGTAACCGAGCAGTTTATAAGCATGCTCGATAAGACTTCAAGCAACGAAGAATTTTTAAGCCGCCTAAAGGAATGGATAAGCATTTACGAAAAGGACGGCTATACCTCCGCAGGCAGATACATTAAATAAGCCATTATGCAACGCTTAAGAAATTTGGCTCTATGTCAATAGTTGGGGTAGAGCTGCAGACCAAGAACAACGGGGAGCTGATTGCGAAAGAGCAATCAGCTCC
>JAKJBL010000104.1 GCA_022707005.1 Bacillota bacterium
TACAGCTCAAACGGAGATGCGTTTTATGAGCATGACTTTTTAACAGGTGAGGAAAGAGAGCTAGCATTAGACGAATTCCCCTCGCTTGAAGAACTTCTTGCTAGATATCAGGCAAGCAAGAATATGAGCGAAAATGAGAAGAGGATCCTTCATCAGCCCTATTATACAAGCCAGAACACGCATGAGCCAAGGTATTATCAGCGCAACGCAATTAACCGCACCTTGAATGCTATTGCTAAGGGGCAGCAGCGCCTGCTGCTCGCTATGGCAACAGGCACAGGCAAAACATATACAGCGTTTCAAATCGTTTACAGGCTGTTAAAAAGCGGCATGGTAAAAAAGGTGCTGTACCTGGCTGACCGCAACTTCCTTGTTGACCAATCAATCAGCGATGATTTTGCGCCGCTTAAGAATACAATCCATAAAATCAATTATATAAGAGAAGACCCTGTAACTATTACTTCGCACGAGGTGTACTTTTCGCTCTATCAGCAGCTTGCTGAGCGCGAAGACGATGAAGATGAGGAAGATGAAAATGAGAGCGTCAGCAGGCTTGCCGAATTATTTAGAAAGGATTTCTTTGACCTAATTATTGTTGACGAATGCCACAGAGGTTCTGCAAAAAGGGATAGCAGCTGGCGCAAAATCCTTGAGTATTTCTCCTCCTCAGTGCAAATAGGCATGACAGCCACGCCAAAAGAAACAAAATATATCTCAAACAGCACATACTTTGGGGCGCCGATTTATACATACAGCTTGCGCGAAGGCATTGAAGACGGGTTTCTTGCGCCGTTTAGGGTGATAAACATCCGCACAGATATTGGTGAAGGCTGGAGGCCTAAAAAAGGGCAGCTTGATAAGCACGGCCAGCTTATTGAAGACCGCATATACACAAACAGCGATTATGATTATAAGATTATCCTTGAAGACCGTTCGGATGAAGTAGCAAAAGAAATAACTAAATACTTAAAAAGCACTGGTAGAATGCAAAAGACCATTGTGTTTTGCGCTACTGAAGAACACGCAGGGCGTATGAGGGATGCTCTTAGCAGGCTCAACGCAGATATGGTTATGCAGGACCCATTTTATGTTGTTCGCATTACAGGAAGCGATACAATAGGCAAAAGCAAGCTTCGTTACTTTACTTCTGTTGCTTCACCATACCCTGTAATAGCTACAACATCAAAGCTGCTTTCAACTGGGTTAGACTGCAAAATGGTAAAGCTTATTGTGCTTGACCAAATGATAGGTTCAATGACTGAGTTTAAGCAGATTATAGGCCGCGGCACGCGCCTGAATGAAGCGCAGGGCAAGACACATTTTGTTATTATGGATTTTCGCAATGTAACACATTTATTTGCAGACCCTGATTGGGACGGACCGATTGAAGTTATATACGACCCCGACGTTCCTTTCCCAAATCCCGGCGGCCCTTATATACCCAGCCCGCAGCCGCGCGAAAAATGTGTTGTTGATAAGCACGGCTGCAAGGTCGAGATACTTGGCAAGAGTGTTTCGGTTTATGATACAGACGGCAAACTGCTCAGGCAGGAGAGTATTATAGATTATACAAAATCAAACATTCTTGGTGAATACGCATCGCTTGAAGGCTTCATACATCAATGGTCAAGCTTAGAAAAAAAAGAGACTATAAGTAGCCTGCTCTTAGAGCGCGGCATTGACCTTGAGGCTATGAAGGCAGAGCAGAATATGGCTGATGTGGATGATTTCGATTTTATTTGCCATGTTGCCTTTAATCAAAAGCCGCTTACAAGGCGGGAACGCGCAAACAATGTAAAAAAGCGTGACTTTTTAAATAAGTACAAGGGCACAGCGCGTGATATACTTGAGGCACTCCTTGATAAGTACATGAACACAGGGATTTATGAAATTGAAAAGACCGATGTATTAAAGCTTGAACCATTAAAGAGGTTTGGCAAACTCTCAAAGATTATGCAGTATTTCGGCGGGAAAACCAAATATTTAGAAGCAGTAAACGCACTTAAAGATGAATTATACAAGGCAGGTTAAGAAGATTGAATCTCTCAAACTTTATAAAGCGGCTGCGTGATATCATGCGCAATGACGCCGGCATTAACGGCGACGCTCAGCGCCTTGAACAAATTGCCTGGATGCTGTTCTTAAAGGTATATGATACTAAAGAGCAGGATTGGGCTATGAGCGAGGACAACTACCAATCCATCATCCCAAAAGAATGCAGCTGGGGCAGCTGGGCAGCGGATGACAGAAGCGGCAATGCAATGACCGGCGAACCGCTCTTAAACTTTGTAAACAATACCCTTTTCCCCACGCTTAAGGGTTTGAATGTAAACCCGAACACATCTATTAAGAAGTCCATTGTAAAAACTACCTTTGAAGACGCGAACAACTACATGAAGGATGGCGTTTTGCTGCGCCAGGTCATAAACATCATCGATGAGCTTGATTTAAGCGACTATGAGGAAAGCCACGCTTTTGGCGAAATTTACGAAGCGCTGCTGCGCGAGCTGCAAAGCGCAGGGTCATCAGGCGAATTTTACACACCGCGCGCTGTAACCGACTTTATGGCTAAAATGATAAAGCCGCAAATAGGCGAGCGCATGGCGGATTTTGCCTGCGGTACAGGCGGCTTTATTACAAGCTGGCTTAATGAGCTGGCGCCGCTTGTTATAACTACTTTAGACCAGAAGGAATATGATAATTCGATTTTCGGCATTGAGAAAAAGCAGTTCCCTTATATTCTTTGCATTACGAATATGCTGCTGCACGGGCTTGATATGCCGAATATCTATCATGACAATTCATTGCTTAAGAATGTGCTTGACTATACGGAGAATGACCAGTTCGATGTTATACTCATGAACCCGCCATACGGCGGAAGCGAAAAGGCAGATGTTAAAAACCATTTCCCTGCTGATTTAGCAAGCAGTGAAACAGCGGACCTTTTTATGTCCGTAATAATGTACCGCTTAAAGAAAAACGGGCGTGCTGCCGTAATACTTCCTGACGGTTTTTTGTTTGGCACAGACAACGCAAAGGTAAACATTAAGAAGAAGCTGCTTTCTGAATTTAACCTGCATACCATTATCCGTATGCCAAAGAGCGTGTTTTCGCCGTATGCATCTATAACCACGAACATTTTATTCTTTGACCGTACAAAGCAGACTGAAGAAACATGGTTTTACCGCCTTGACATGCCTGAGGGCTATAAGAACTTTTCAAAAACAAAGCCAATGAAGCTTGAGCATTTCGACCCTGTGCTTAAATGGTGGGGCAGCAGGGAAGAAATAAACATCGATGGTTTTGATAAGGCAAAGAAGTACACAGTTAAGCAGCTTGCAGAGGAGTTTGGCTATAATATAGACCTGTGCGGCTATCCCCACAAAGAAGAAGAAATCCTCGACCCTATGGATTTAATACAGCGGTATGAGGAGCAAAGGGCATCGCTCAATGCTGAAATTGACTATGTGCTTGAGGAGATTACAGCCATAATAAAGGGCAGCGCAAGATGACCCCACAGGAGCTTAAAAACAGCATTTTACAGCTTGCCATTCAAGGTAAGCTTGTTGAGCAGCGCGCAGAGGAAGGCACAGCAAAAGAGCTTTATAAGCAGATTCAAGTCGAAAAGAAGCGGCTTATAAAAGCAGGGAAAATTAAAAAGGAAAAGCCCCTGCCCGAAATTAAAGAAGATGAAAAGCAATTTGATATTCCGGAGGGATGGATGTGGGTGCGGTTAAGGACGGTTGTTTATAACCGAGGTCAGGAAACACCCTCAGCATTGTT
>JAKJBL010000105.1 GCA_022707005.1 Bacillota bacterium
TTAACAAACAGCGCAATGTCGAATACCTTTGGGACGGCTTCATCTTCGCAGAGCCCGGCAATGTGCGCTTAAACGGGAAACAGGCGCTCGGGTATGTGCGTATTCGCAAGATTGACAGCGATTTTACGCGCACTAACCGCCAGTTCAAAATTTTAAACTCAATTTATGCTAAGTTCCGCTCAAAGTCCCTGCCTGAGCAATACGCGCTTCTTTATAAGCTTATGCCGCTTCTTGAAACTGACTTAAGCGCAGCGCAAATTACGGAATACGCATATTCCGCGCTTGCAATAAATACTCAGGGGCTAATGCACGAGACTGTGCCTTATGAAGAAAGCTATGCAACAAAAAGGGTGAACAGAAGTTCTGTGCTTGTCTTTGATATGCCGCTTAACGCCTGGCGGGTACACAGCTTTATATATTTAAACGAGGGCGAGCCTGAGCAGGCTAAGCTTTTACAGGGCGGAAAGTCTCTGCCTCCGCGGACTCCGAGCCCTACTCTGCCGCCGCCCTATGCAGAGGGCTATGAAGAGTATTATAATATACCCGAACCTGAGCAGGCGCCCGAATAAAATAAAAAAGCCCGATTGGGCTTTTTACTTTTTAATTAAAGAAGCTTTTAGTCTTCTTCTTTATTGTCGGAGTCCCCATCTTCGTCTTCGTCTTCGAATTCAAGCTCTCCAAGTCGCTCCTGTGCAATTGCGGAGAGCGCGTCCATAAGCTCTTCGTCAGCAGGGAGGAACTCCTCCATTTCGCCGTCTGTTACAACCTTCATAATAAAGACATCCTGCTCCGTGCATTCGCATTCCTCTTCCTGCTCCGGAGCTGGGTCGGGCAAATCAGATAAATCCATGAGTATTGCGTATTCCTGACCTTCATATTCAAAATAATCTATCACATCCAACTCAAATTCATTGCCCTCATCGTCTGCAAATACAACGATGTCGCGTTCTTCTTCCATGGTTTACACCACCTCTCGATATTTGCCTAATTGTACCGCATAGCAGTTTCGTTTTCAATGCCTTTCTTGGGGCAGCTGCAAATAATGGAAGAGGCGGCAAAAACCGCATGTTTTTGCGCGCCGCAACTTAAATGCGCTTGATAGAGTGACCTTTTTAGTAAAAGTTCTACTCAGCTGCCGCCTCGGCATTAGTATGGCAAATCCCGCTTTTTGCACACATGAAATCAGGCAAAATAAAATTTAGAGAACCTAAAAAATATTGTTGGTTTCTTGCGCAATGTATGCTATAGTAATTCTGTATGAAGCAGGGGGTGCGTGTGCCATGACTATGGATTTTCTAAGCAGGCTCGCAGTAGCGCTCGCAAAGCAGTTTGGAGACAACTGCGAAGTAGTAGTACACGATTTAACCAAACCTGAAAACACTATTGTTGCAATTGAAAACGGGCATGTAAGCAACCGCAAGCTTGGAGACGGCCCGTCGCATATCGTACTTGAAGCAATGAAGAAAAAGCAGGGCGCGCTTAATGACCAGCTCGGCTACCTTGCGCGGACTCACGACGGGCGCATAGTCAAATCAAGCACAGTTTATATTCGCGATGAACAGGGCAGCGTAGAGGGCATATTTTCAATAAACTATGACATCACAGGGCTTCTTATGGCGGAGTCTGCAGTTAAGTCAATCATCAACCATGATGACGGCGAAAAGCCGGAGCGCATCCCGCAAAATGTTAATGACCTGCTTGACGACCTCATAGACCAAAGCGTTGCAACTGTTGGCAAACCTGTAGCGCTCATGTCAAAGGACGATAAAATCCGCGCAATCCAATACCTTAATAACGCAGGCGCGTTTCTTATAACAAAAAGCGGGGACAAAGTCTCAAAGCATTTTGGAATTTCTAAATATACGCTTTATTCATATATAGACGCAAAGGACTAAGCACAGCTTTGGTTATTGGCGCTTAGCGCATAAAAATAATAATTGGCGCCAAACTTATGCGCCGGAAAGGATTATATTATGGATTTTTCAGCTATCCGTCAGGCCTCAGAAAACTACCTTCCCAAAATGTCCGCTTTTTTGCGGGATTTAATTAAGATTCCGGGTGAAAGCTGCACAGAGGAGGGCGTAATTCGCCGTATTGCCAAAGAAATGGAGGCAGTTGGTTTTGATAAGGTCGAAATCGACCCAATGGGCAATGTACTCGGCTACATGGGCACAGGCAAAAAACTAATTGCGTTTGACGCGCATATTGACACAGTTGGCATAGGCGAGCTTAGCAACTGGACTTTTGATCCATACGAGGGCTTTGAAGATGATGAGTGCATTGGCGGCAGAGGCGCGTCCGACCAGCTTGGCGGCATAGTCTCCTCTGTTTACGGCGCACGTATAATGAAAGACCTTGGCTTAATCCCTGAAGATGTTACTGTACTTGTAGCAGGCACAGTACAGGAAGAAGACTGCGACGGTCTTTGCTGGCAGTATATAATCAACGAAGATAAAATCCGGCCTGAGTTCGTTGTAATTACAGAGCCTACTGACGGTAATATCTACCGCGGGCACAGGGGGCGGATGGAAATCCGTGTTGAAGTCAAGGGAATTTCCTGCCACGGCTCAGCGCCTGAGCGCGGAGAAAACGCAATTTACAAAATGGCAGACATAATTCAGGAAGTAAAGGCATTAAACGACAGGCTTCATTTTGACCCGTTCTTGGGCAAGGGCACGCTCACAGTAACGCAAATTTTCTACAACAGCCCCTCGCGCTGCGCAGTTGCTGATATGTGCGCAATTTCAGTTGACCGCAGGCTTACAGATGGCGAAACATATTTAAGCGCGCTCGAAGAAATCCGCTGCCTCCCGTCCGTTGGAAAATATGGCGCAGAAGTCAGCATGTATAAATATACAAGCCCATCCTGGACTGAGCTTTTGTATCCGACAGACTGCTATTTCCCGACTTGGGTGCTGCCTGTTGAACACCCTGCAGTTCAGGCTGTTGTTGAGAGCTATTCGGGCATGTTCGGCGAACCTAAGGTCGACAAATGGACCTTTTCGACAAACGGCGTTTCAATTATGGGTCGCGAGGGCATACCCTGCGTAGGCTTAGGCCCAGGCAAAGAAGCCCAGGCGCACGCACCAAACGAAAAGACCTGGAAGGCTGACCTTGTTAAGTGCGCAGCAATTTATGCAGCTATTCCCAAGCTGTATGCAAAAAACAAATAAAAACTATTACAGAAAGAGGGCAGTATATGAGCAATGTGGGGCAGTACGCAGAAAAGCTTAAAAAGCTGAAGATAAACAATATGTACGAGGGGGATTTCTTCCTGACCTGGGAAAAATCCCGCGACGAACTCGAGGCTGTGTTCACAGTAGCGGATGCGCTTCGCCATTTACGCGAAAACAATATTTCAAGCCGTATTTTTGAGAGCGGGCTTGCAGTCTCCCTGTTTCGTGACAATTCGACACGCACGCGCTTTTCCTTTGCATCTGCGTGCAATATGCTCGGCCTTGCAGTACAGGATCTTGACGAGGGCAAGAGCCAAATTGCGCATGGGGAAACTGTGCGCGAAACAGCAAATATGGTTTCTTTCATGGCGGATGTTATAGGCATTCGC
>JAKJBL010000106.1:0-2639 GCA_022707005.1 Bacillota bacterium
CCGCCCCTTGTATCGGGTATGCCTTGGCCCGTATATAATAGCGGATACCCCCGCGGGTCAAGCGAAGCTGTGCCTTTTGTTACTACCCCAAGCTTAAGAGGCTCGCGCGTGCGCCTGCCGCTTTCAAGTTCAAGGAAGTGGATATAGCCGTCCATTGCAGGGTATATGACTTCTATAAAATGCTCTTTATCTTTAAACTCCTGCTTAATGCCTAAAATGCGGCGCGTTTTTTCAGGCCACTCTACTATTATCGGCATGCCGGTCCAGCCTGTGCCAGTCCACGTGCCAAGCCCTTCGCCAGCATTAAGGCTCCCTAAATCCGCTTCCCAAATGCGCGTAAGTTTTTTTTCATTAACTGATTGTGTGCCGTAGACGAAGGTGTTTCTGTAGTTATTGCCGCCAAAAGTCAAAATACCCGGGAGCTTTGTATACTCCTTAGCGCTTTTAAAGCTTAAATCCTCGCTGCGCAAAAATGAGGCAGCTTCTTCGCCGTTAATCATTAAATCCGTTCTAAAGCCGAAGTTAGAAGGGTTCGCTTCTTCTACAGGCACAATCGCAAGCTCAGAAAGGAGCTTTAACTCAGGCACAGGCGTTTTAGCAGGCTCATTTGGCAGCTCTACCTGCGGAGCCTGTGTTTTTGAAGGCAGAATATCTTTTAAGCTGAATGGTTTTTCATCAGGACTCAAGAGGCTTATAAGCATGAGCACAGCAGCTGCAAGCGCAACAAGAAGCGCTAAAAACAGCAAAAATCGCCCCCAGCGGATACTGCGTTTTCTATAGCCTGTCTGGCGGCCTTTGTACCCTCTTCTCATCCTCCGCCCCCAACTTCTTTTATTATTTATTTAAGGCTTTAAAAGCTTAGTCGTAATATTGAATGAGCGCCTGCGTGCCAAGATTCTCCATGCCTTCGTCACAAAGCGAAGCATACATATCGTTCACTTTTTTTAGCACCTCAAGCAAAAGCCCCCTTTGGGAAGCTTCTGTAAGTGCAATGCCCATATCCTTGCAAAAATGCTTTATATAGAAGCCTGCTGCAAAATCGCCGCTTAAAATACGCGCTGCGTAAGTATCCATTTGGCGGCTTGCAGCTGACCCGCTGCTTATTAACGAGAGTACAGCCTCTGCATCAGCCCCAACTCTTTTTACATAGGCAAGCGCTTCGCTTAAGCCTGCGATTGTGCCTGCAATTGCAATTTGATTAGCCATCTTTGCATGCTGGCCGGCTCCAGGCCCGCCCACATAGCCTATTTGCCTGCCAAGCTTTGAAAACAGCTCCTTGCACGCATCAAAGGCTTCTTTGTCGCCGCCTGCCATAATTGTAAGCGCAGCGTTTTTAGCGCCTATATCTCCGCCTGTTACAGGCGCATCAAGCGCATTAAGCCCTGCCTTTTTTGCGGCATTATAAATTTTTATTGCAAGCGCAGGGCTGCTCGTAGTCATATCAATAAGGTAAGTGCCGGGTGCAGCTTTTTCAATAAGCCCGCCTTCACCTAAGTAAATTGCTTCTACATCCTTCGGATAGCCGACTATTGAAATTACAGCCTCAGCCCCTTTTGCGCATAGCGCAGGGGTCTCGCACCAAATTGCGCCCTTTTCCAAAAGCGCTTGTGCTTTTGCCTTTGTTCTGTTGTAGACTCTTAAATTATAACCTGCCTCAAGCAGGTGGCCTGCCATAGCTGAACCCATTATTCCAGTGCCTATAAAGCCGATAGTTTTCATTTATACAACTAACCCTTTCGTATTTTCTCTATATACTCTACCACGGTCTGCGCGCCCATGCAAAAAGGCGTTTCCAGGTCGCGCTTGTACAGGAGCGGCGCACGACCTTTCCATTGTTTGAGGAAGCGTCTACCATTTCGCCGTTGCCTATATAAATGCCGACATGCCCGATTTTACTGCCCGAGTTGTTGCGGAAAAACAGCAGGTCGCCCGCTTTAAGCTTGCTTAGGCTGTCTATCTTTTCCCAGTCTTCAATATTTGAATAGCCTGCAGCATTCAGCCTGCGCCTGTTCGAGCCGCCCTGCTTAAGGCAGTAGTAGACAAGGCCCGAACAGTCATACGAGTTGGGGCCCTCATTGCCGCGGATATATTTCGCGCCAAGCTGCGCTTTTGCGATTTCTATCATTTTTTTAATATTCGCCCTGCTGCGCGCCTGCTTTGCAAGCTCAGGGCTTTGCTTTGCCTTATCGGAGTTTATCATGTTAAACGTCTTCTCGCCGGCCTTGCCGTCAACGCTTAGCCCGTTCACTTTTTGAAACGCCTTAACAGCTTCTATTGTTTCGCTCCCATAATAGCCCGTAACTTTTCTTAAGTAGCCAAGCTCTTTTAGCTGGCGCTGGAAACTGTCAACATCTGTGCCGCGTGTGCCTTCGAGCAAAGTATACTTTTTTGCGTCATCAGAATAAATAAGCGCAAGGGTCTGTGCGCCTGCAATTTTATCCTGCTGAAGCTCGTGCTGGCGCTGAAAGCGCATAACAGCATCTTCAGTTGCAGGGCCAAAGTGGAGCGTAGGCTCGTCAATATCTAAATATCCAAGCTCCATGAGCCTAAGCTGGAGTTCTGTAACAGCCTCGCTGTCTTCAACTCCATAGTAGAGCGAAGGGTCGGGCGTTGGCTCAGGCGAAGGAACTGGCGTTGTT
>JAKJBL010000106.1:2649-3502 GCA_022707005.1 Bacillota bacterium
ATTTCAAGCATCTGCCCGTCTTCAGGCAGCGCACCTATGCGCGCAAGCGCAGGGCCGCCCTTTTTTACGCCTGCCCCTTGCCCGCTTTTGGGTAGAATAAGCAGTACTCCAACAAGTGCAGCAACTGCTAAAGAAGCAAAAAGTGCTGCCCGTTTACGCCTATTAAGCAGAGTTAGGGCAGTAAATATCCTGTTAAGCACATATACAGGCCCTTTTGCTACATGATACAGCATTCGTTTTATTCGGCTTGCTCTTATGCTGCGCCGTCTAATCACGGCAGTACAACCTCCATGTAAAGTTCTTTCTTATTTTAACTATTTTTTCGACAACAGGCAATGCTTCGCGCTTTTGTTTAAGGCATATTCATAATTGTGCACATTTAATTTAATTAGGGCAGCAGGCATTGACAAGCCCTATGCATTTTAGCATACTATCAAGCATAAGAGCATACGGCTGCGACGGGAATACGCGCGCGAAAACGCTTAAGCGAACCGGGGAGGGTGCAAGCCCGGGAGCATAAAACGCGCGCCTGGCAACCCTGAGCCGATTTAACCAAGGCGGGCGGCATAAGCCGCCAAGAAGGGTGGAACCGCGGGCAATGCCTCGTCCCTTTACGGGATGAAGCATTTTTATTTGCCTTAAGATTGCCCTTTAATAACAGCTTTATAAACACAGTGGATTTTAAGCTAAACAATTAACAACTTAGGAGAGCGCAAATGGAAAAAACAATGGAGAAGATTGTTGCCCTGTGCAAAAACCGGGGGTATATTTTCCCTGGCTCAGAAATTTACGGAGGGCTTGCAAACACCTGGGACTACGGTCCGCTCGGGGTTGAGTATAAAAACAACGTAAA
>JAKJBL010000107.1 GCA_022707005.1 Bacillota bacterium
GCCTTAGAGATGATGAACGGTGACGACCCTGTTTTAATCGTAGATGTAAGAACTGAGGAAGAGTATGCCACAGGGCATATACCTGGCGCTCTGCTTTTGCCTAATGAAACAATAGGCGAAACTCAGCCTGAGCTTTTGCCTGATAAAAATGCAACTATACTTGTGTACTGCCGCTCGGGCAACAGAAGCAGAACTGCCTCAATAAAGCTCCTTGGACTCGGCTATGAAAATGTCTATGATTTTGGCGGGATTACAAGCTGGCCATACGAAATAACAACAGATAACGCTGCATAAGCATTATAAAATCTGGAGGATTTAATATGAAAACTAAACTTGCTGTTTTACTTGCAGCGCTTTTGCTTATTCTGCTTTTTGCAAGCGGCTGCTGTGTTCTGCTTTCTAATCTTCTGCCACAAAAACCTCAGCCTACACTCGAACAGGTTGTAGAAACCGAAGTGCCTGTTGAAAAAAAGGTGAGTTTTGGCGACTTTGAAACAACTGATATTTACGGCGAAACCTTTACACAGGAGCTTTTTTCAGATTATAAGCTTACAATGGTCAACATTTGGGGCACATTCTGCGGCCCTTGTATAAACGAAATGCCCGAGTTAGGCGAAATAGCCAAAGAATATTCAGAAAAGGGCGTTAAAATAGTCGGAATAGTTGTTGATGCAACTGATAACTCCGGGAAGATTGTTGACTCGCAAGTAGAGCTTGCAAAAGAGCTTGTGGAAAAGACAGGTGCAGAGTATACGCACCTGCTGCCCTCAGTTGATTTAATTAAAGCAAGGCTTGCAAGAGTCTCCGCCATACCGCATACGCTTTTTGTAGATAAAGACGGCTTCTTGGTCGGCAAAGCAGTCACAGGCTCGCAAAGCAAGCAGGAATGGCAAAAAATCATAGATAAGTATCTTGAGGATGTGAATGAGGGTGCGTAAGCATGCGTGGGTTGTGCTGACCATTACTGCTTTAGCTTTTATAGCAATCGGCATTTTTCGAAATGAGGCTGCAGTTGTACTGAGAAAGGCGACTATGATTTGCATGGAGTGCATAGGTCTTGGCTAAAAAACTAAAAAAGGCGCACAGCCTACGTCATATAGTTCAAATAGGCACTGCAGCTTTAACGAACGGCTACCTTGAAGGTTTTAAAACCGGGTCGATTTATACAGGCCCTTTAAAGGTTGCCTGCGTACCCGGGCTTAACTGCTATTCCTGCCCGGGCGCGCTCGGCTCATGCCCAATAGGCTCTCTGCAGGCTGTACTTTCAAACCGCGGGTACAATTTTTCATTTTATGTTGTAGGGTTTCTTTTTGTATTTGGGGCTTTGCTTGGGCGCTTCATTTGCGGCTGGCTTTGCCCGTTCGGTCTTGTTCAGGATTTGCTCAATAAACTTCCGTTTTATAAGAAGCTTAAAAAGCTGCCTGGAGATAAAGCCCTCCGCTATTTAAAATATTTTATTTTGGCGGCCTTCGTTATACTCCTGCCTTCTGTTGTTTTAGACATTGCAGGTCAGGGCAGCCCCTGGTTTTGCAAATTTATTTGTCCTTCAGGCACACTGTTTGCAGGTATTCCCTTAGTTGCGATTAACAGCTCATTTAGGCCTGCGCTTGGGGGCTTGTTTGTCTTAAAGGTATCTGTGCTTACGCTGCTCCTGCTGCTTTCTCTAGCCCTTTATAGGCCGTTCTGCAGGTATTTATGCCCGCTTGGCGCTATTTATGGGTTATTTAACCCAATCGCTCTTTACCGCTTTAAAGTTGATAAAACTGCCTGTATAAACTGCGGCGCCTGCCAAAAGGCCTGCCCTATAGATATACCTGTGTTTAAACAGCCCAACAGCCAAGAGTGCATACGCTGCGGCGCTTGCAGGTACGCATGCCCTGTGGGAGCAATTCATACCACCATTGAGCGCAGAGCTAAAAAAAGCGGGATAGAACAAGTATATGTTGAGTGAATTTTCAATTGCAGTACACGCGCTGGTCTACCTAAACCGAATGCGGACAGCTTCGAGCGAGCAAATAGCCAAAAATGTTTGCACTAATCCTGCGCGGATTCGAAAGGTTATGACAAAACTCTGCGCCTTTGGGCTTGTCGGGGCAAAGCAGGGTCAAAAGGGCGGCTATTTTATGGTGCTGCAGCCTGAATGCATAACGCTAGACCTTGTTGCAGATGCTATAGGGTTTGACCCAATTGTCCAAAGCTGGCGTTCTGGTGATTTGGATTTGGATTGTGTTATTGCTTCCGGCATGGCGCAGGTTATGGACGCGCTCTATGCAGAGCTTAATAAAACCTGCAAAAAAAAGCTCGGTTTGCTGAGCATAAAAGAGCTTGACGAGGAGCTTTTCAGCCTTAAGCCAAAGAATGAATGTGAAAAGATGCAGCCGCTTGATAAAAGCGTGTAACCTTTAGCGCTGCTGTATTTGTACGTTATACTTTTGCATGATAAGATAAGAGCAAAGGCCTAAAGAGGTAAAGCTGTGAAAATCCAAGAATCCGCAGAAAACTATCTTGAAGCTATTTTAGTGCTTGCAAATAGCCATGGTCAGGTTCGCTCAATTGATATAGCCAATGCGCTTAAGTATACAAAGCCAAGTGTAAGCTATGCAATGAAGCGGCTGCGTGAAAATGGCTATGTACTCATGGATTGCAATGGGTTCATAACGCTCACTGCAAAGGGCGAAAAGATTGCTAAGAGGGTATATACCCGTCATAAAGTCCTTTCAAATTATCTTATTTCGCTTGGAGTAAGCGAACAAACCGCAGTTGCGGATGCCTGCCGTATAGAACATATCATAAGTCAGGAAAGTTTTGACTGCATAAGCAGCCATGTAAAAAAACTCAAACAAACACAATAACCAAAACAAAGTGTACATAACAGTTGAAGAAGCCTTGCGTGTATATTATACTGTTAACAACAAAAAACCGTATAAACCTCTATAATTCGGCAAGTTCATTTGGCGGAAATTATTATGTCAGCCATAAAACCCAAAGAACGAAAAAGCCTCCCGTCCTCCATGCAAAAGGCGCTGTTTTTATGCGCAGTGCTTGTGTTTTGCGCGCTTATTTATGTATTCATGGGCATGAACACAGTTGCAAAAGAAGCAGTACCCGAAACCTACGCAGCTGCGCCCGCACCCGGCAAGACCCCGGGGTTATCCAGAGAAGTTGTGCTCGAGCGGCTTATAGACGCAGGGCTTAATTTTAAAAAAGCCGATGAAAACACTAAGATATATGCAATTTATTCTGACGAAATGCCTGATGATGCTTTGGCAGCCCTTAAGCTTTACGAAAAAGGCGGGTATATTAAG
>JAKJBL010000108.1 GCA_022707005.1 Bacillota bacterium
ATTTCTTCCTCAGGCATGTGTGAGGCAGGCCGTATTCGCCACCACCTCAAGCACAACCTTTACAGGGCAGACAGTACTGTGCTCTTTACAGGCTATCAGGCGCTCGGCACGCTTGGCAGAACTTTGGTCGATGGCGCAAAGAAAGTAAAGCTCTTTGGGGAGCAGGTGCGCGTTAATGCGCAAATAGTCGTGCTTGAAGGGCTTTCTGGGCATGCGGATAAGGAGGAGCTGATAGCCTGGGTAAAAGGCATTTATCCCCCGCCACAAAAGATTTTCCTTGTGCACGGAGAAGAAAACGCTCTGCTCTTGCTTGAAGCTTCGCTAAACAGCCTTGGGTATAATACAGCTGTACCTTATGTTGGCGATAGTTACACAATTACTGCTGAAAAGCCGCTTGCACACGAGCAGATAAAGCGCGCAACAGAGCTTAAAACAAAAGAGCGCAGCTTTAGGATTATGGAGCAGCTTGCTCTCCTTGAGGCAATTTTAAAGCGCGCGGATGAGCGCCGTTCTCCGGATATGGATTTAAAATATACGCTTTTGGAAGCAGATATAAAATCGCTTGCTGAAAAATGGGATGAGCTAATATAAAGCCAAGTTAAGGCCTGCAGACTGCAGGTCTTTTTTAATGCTGGTTTGCGCTTATAAGCCCTACTTAGAGAATAGTAATGCGCCCATGTGCAGATACTAAGGAAAACTTCTAAGGGAGGGCTTAACTTACATGAGCAATTTGTCGGAAAAGGAACTATCAGCGCTTGGCGACCTTCTAAGCTACGAGGAGCTGCTTGTTAAGAAGTTCCATATGCTTGCACAAGGCACACAAGACCAGCAGATTAAATCAAAATTCGAGAGCATAGCGCAAAAACATCAGGCGCATTTTGATATGCTTTACAGCCAGCTTTAAGGAAAAGGTAAACAAGATGGGAAATAATCAATATACTGAAAAGGAAGCCCTAAAAGACGCGCTTGAGGCACAGAAGCAAATTTCAGGCATGTTTAACTCTTTTACTAATGAGTGCATGCACCCTGAACTCCATAAAACAATGCTTGATATACTAAACGACGAGCACAGTATTCAATTTGACGTATTTAACGATATGCACAAGCGCGGCTATTATCCCGTCAGCCCTGCGCAGCAGGATAAAGTTAATAAAATGAAGGATACTCACGCAGCACAGGTCTCTTCAGGGCAAAACCAGCAAAAGCCGAAGGAGCCGAGGATTTAGTGCACTAAACAAATACGCCGGCACAGGCTTTGTGTCGGCGTTTAATTTTATCTCTTTTTTTTGTACATAGCTGATATTGCGCCAAGCACAACGCCTATTGAAGCGCCAATAGAAAGCCAGAGTATAAGATTGTTAAAAAGCGCGCCAAGCACTATGCCTATTGCTGCGCACAGACCGATTGATGTGCCGACATTCCAGTATTCGCTGAGTTTATGCTTATGCATAAGTCAGCCTTCTTCCTGCTCAGAGACAGGTGTTGTGCAGCCGTCTGCAAATTCCGGTGAGCAGACGCTTTCATCGAATAATATTTCCTGCTTTTGGACTTCAGGCTTGTTTTCCATTTTACAGCCTCCATATCTTTTTAGCTAAGTATAGCACAAGCAGCTTTATTTATATATAAAATTATAATGATGGCATTGGATGTCCGGCTTTTACTAAAGTGCTGCTTCAAACAAAAGGCTCTTAACGCGCTGTTTACAGGGGCGGAACCGGCATCGAACACTTGCTTTTTTATACAGCCTATGCTATTATGGCTAAGCAAAAAATGATGCATCAATACCCAAAACGCCATATAAAAGAGCATTAGCAATGCTTGCAGTTTATGCGCACAGCAATACGGAGAGGTATCGAAGCGGTCATAACGGGGCTGACTCGAAATCAGTTTGGGGGAAACTCCACGTGGGTTCGAATCCCACCCTCTCCGCCAAAAGAGCGATTTTCCTATGAACGGGAAAGTCGCTTTTTTAAATAAAGCTTATAAAATGGCAGGTGCCAAAGCACGCAACAAGCGCAGCTTTTATCTTCACCCTCATTTTAACATGCAGTAAAAACAACACTGTTCCTTCCGCTATTTTTAGCTAAGTATAAATTATTGTCTGCCATTATAATCAATTCGTCTTTTTTCATGTTGGCAGTTGAGCAGTAAACCGCGCCAATGCTAATAGTTAAATTGCCGCCAGGCTGCTTATCCTGAAATTTAAACTCATGCTCTTCCACAGCTTTCCTTATTTTCTCCGCAGCGATTTTAACTCCGCTCTTTGAAGTCTGGCAGCAAATTATGGCAAACTCCTCCCCGCCGTATCTGCATAATATATCGGTTTGAAACAAAACCTTTTTCACAACAGTAACCAATGTCTGTAAAAGCTCGTCTCCTGCAGGATGGCCGTTATTGTCGTTGTATGTTTTAAAATAATCTATGTCAAACATAATCAAGCCAAAATTATTTATGCTTTTGTCTGCTCCTTGGCCATATACCTGCAAGCGGTTTAAGAGGTCAATCTCTTGCTGCAATCTTTCATCGAAGAAATATCTGTTATAAGACTGCGTCAGCCAATCTCTGGTTGCGAGACTTTGCAGCTTCTCGTTAAGCTCCATAACCTCTTTTAGATTATTTTTATGCTCTGTAATATTCCGTTTTAAAATTATAGTCCCTATATGATTGCCGCTTACATAAATGGGTGTTATTTCTACAAAATAATAGGCAATGGCTTCATGCGTTGGCTTGGATATTTCAAAGCTCACATTTTTTTGCTCACTTACAGCTTCATGCAAAAACTCCATGAACCTGTTCACATCGGCTTCGCCGTAGTTCTGCCTGACTACTTCATCAATGCCGGCTTTTCTATATATCCCGGCAAAATCCTTTGCAAAGGTCTTGTTGTAATCAATGACTTCAAAATCCTCACCTATTACTACATAACTGTCAGAAATTAAATCAACAACTGTTTGCAGGGCAATGGGAATTACATTAAGGAAGTCGAACTTTACCATTGCTATGATAAAAAGACTGATAGTCAGTGCAAAGGCAATATTCTCGATTGCCGCCGACCAGTCAAATATCTTAAATGTGCTGATTGTATCCGCTATCAGCGAGAGGATAATGCCGATAAATATTAAAGAAGACTGTTTGGAGAAAACACCATAATTCTTTATAGAAAAGACCAAAAGATAAACCAAGCCAACCCCTATACACGCATAAGAATATACCGTATGTATAGTAAAATAAAAA
>JAKJBL010000109.1 GCA_022707005.1 Bacillota bacterium
ATTGTCTGCTGTCCTTGGTAATTGCCAAACAGTTTAGCCAGAGACAAATCAAAATTCCTTAAGTCCTGCCCTTCCCTGCCTTCGAGTGCGGCTAAATCAGTGGCCCTGCCCTGTCTAAGTTCCGCTAACCGATTGGTTAGTTGCTGTGCCGCCTGCTGTTGTTGCTGGTTTACGGCATTTATCCCCTGCTGGGCAGTATTGGCTATATTGGTTCTTGCCCCTACCATACTGCCGGAACGTCCCAAACCAAGGTTAGAATAGTAATTGTCCATCTGTTTACCAGTCTGCGCCGCCTGTTGGTTGATATAGTTCTTCTGCTGGGTGTAGGCGGGTTGCTGGGCTGAATAGTCCTCTTGCAGTTTGTTCTCCGCTTGCTGATAGCGGCCTTCGACTAACTGCCTTGCCGCATCGTATTGTTTTTTGTAGTCGGGGTTGTAGCCGGGGGTGCTAGTAGTCGTGTAAGAGTTTGCCAATTTCAATCAACTCCCTTCTGAAAATGGGCATAAAAAAACACCTGTTAAGGTGCATTCTTGTCTTGATAATAATTTAGTTGTTGCGCTTAAAATGTCTGTTGCATGAGTACTGCCTCAACTTCACTAACCGTAAAACCCAATCTTAATAAAGTGCAGTTCGGGTCCTCCCTGTACTCATACTGATAATACTGTACCGGTCCCATGCTCATATCAGTATCACCCACGGTAACTATTTTGTGGGTTTCGTCTGTGATTCCCGCATCTGGGGTTTCCAACCTCCCAACGCTTAACCAGGCCATACGAGTATCAAGTAGTAGCTGGAAATCAGCCTCCCAATCCTCACGCGGGAAATTTTCTTTCACATACAGATAATCTTCCTTGGTATTCAGATATTTGGGGTATCCAATCAATTTAATCCCTCCTCACGAAAACGTATAATATCGGTCAATCTTCTTAATTACTGTCAGAAATGGTATTTCATCCTGGTATTTTTCCATCTGTTCAATAAGAACAGAGGAGCCAGTAAAAATAACATGCCTATTACCATCAAGCTCAAATTGGATGGTCAGGCATTTTGATGAATTTGACTTCGCGTATTTGCTGTCTTTCGTTTTAAAACCAATTATCATAATTTCTTTGTTCAAAATATCGTCTATCTTGAGCTTTGTACCGTCCAACGGCCCTGATTCTTGCGCAAAATCGCTAAATCGTTTAAGCTGTCTTTCCATTGCTGTATACCTCCATCAAGGCATCCATATTAAGAGCTTGGCGCAGGTTGTAACTATTAGCCCACTGTAGCCAACCCATTGTCGATGCCAGAGAAGAACGATACTGTTCAGATGTTATTTCTCCGTTTGCCAGTTTTACCGGCAATTCTTTAAGCCGTTTTTTAACCCGCTTTACAGTGCTCTTTCTAACTAAAATATAGCCACGCGGAAAATGCCTATAGCCCAAGAAGTCTACTCCCCGTGAAACGGGGTATAATTCGCATTTGCTCATTTCTAACTGCAGCCGTTCCCGCAAGAAATACTCTATAATCTTTGCCGTTTCCCCTAGATATTTTTTGTTGTTGTAAAAGAGCAGGAAATCATCGCAGTATCGGATGTAATCCCTAACATGGTATTTGTGCTTTAATAGTTGGTCTAATTCGTTCATATATAAATTGCCGAGCCACTGGCTGGTATAGTTCCCGATAGGCACATTCTTCCCGCCTGGGAAGCTATAGATTATATCCTCAAAGAGCCAAAGCGTATCTGGGCATTTGATTTTTCGCTTTACAATATCAAATAATATATCGTGGTTTATTGAAGGATAAAACTTCGATATATCGCACTGCAAGCAATAGGTGTTCCGCCTAACAAACTCCATGGTTCTCAGGCTTCCGGCATGAATGCCTTTGCCTTGTCTACAGGAATACGAATCATATATGAACATGGAATCCCATAGGGGTTCGACCACATTCATTAAAGCGTGTTGAACAACCCTATCCGGGTCAAAAGGCAATTTATATATGGTGCGCTGCTTGGGTTCGTATATCGTTTTAGGTTTATACGGTGAGGTGGTAAAGGTCTTATTTCCCAGGCTTTGTTGTATTCGTACCAAATTATTATCCAAATCGGCCTCGAAAGCCTTTACGGTGTTTTGCCAACCTTTACCCTTGCGTGCCTTTCTGTATGCGAGATAAAGGTTGTCTATATCCGTTATCCTTGTGAATAAGTTACCGTGACGTTTCATTTTAATTTAATAGGAGTAACTTTCGCCCTTTAGCTACTAGCTACCCCTATCCTCCCGTTTTGTGTTTTGCCCCAAATTACTTGAGACAGGGCCAACAGGTCCAGCCAGGAGTTAACTCGACTCCGCTTTCCCCTGTATCCGCGTGCAGCTGACAACTGATATTCGAATTCGTATTCCAGCGATAGTTATTCGCATTCCGTGACTGCGACCTGGAATTCGTGCCATTCGTCCAATTCGTGCCTGCCAGCAACTGACCCGCCAGCCCAAAAATTTAACTTGCCGCGATACGCTTACGCGGGCTCCGCGCGCAGCCGACAACCGATACTCGAATCCGTACTCCAGCGATAGGAATTCGCAGCCCGCGACCGCGACCCGGAATTCGCGCCATACGTCCAACGCGAGCCCGCCAGCAACTTGACATCGTTGGTGTTTCCACCGATATATAACTGCCCCTTGCCTCCGCCTGGGTCCGTCCATTGCCATCCACCTGTTCCATCCCACCTAGTAGACTGCTCATTCAGCCACTGGTACATAACCCCGCAGCAGTCCTCACATCCAATGTTAGATATCATGCGCCGGCTGTTGGTGTCTATGTGGCCACCGGTAGTCCCGGGGTCAGCGGAACCGGTAATGTTAGTGCCTTCGTTCGAGCCAGCCGCTATAAGCTGGAATTCCGTATCTGTCAAGAGTTGTTTCTTAACAGCTCCTCCATCATCCACGAAGTCCATCCAGTTTCGGGTGTCTGTGATGGTTGCTCCATAGACGCTTGCTGTTGACGCTCCAGTGCCGCTTTGTAAATATATGTCTACCCAAATATCGGCCGCCTCGGAATACACCATACCCTCGGGGTTGCATTTCGGCCTATGTTTCAGGTCCCAGACGCTGGCTGGTACAATATCCCCTGCCACATAGCCCGATAATGGGTGACCAGAAATAGTACCTACAGCAACACATAAACAGTGGAACCCGGCTATCTTGCGCGAATTTTCCGCCGT
>JAKJBL010000010.1:0-5111 GCA_022707005.1 Bacillota bacterium
GGCTAAATTGTGCCGCATAAAAAATTTATGTGCGGCGAAAATCTTTTTTTTTGCGGCGCGAAAAAAAACAAGCCGCAAAAGCTTTGCTTTGCGGCTGCTTGTCTGGTGACCCCTAGGAGACTCGAACTCCTGTTACCGCCGTGAAAGGGCGGTGTCTTAACCACTTGACCAAGGGGCCTAAAATGGTCGGGGTGAAGGGATTTGAACCCCCGGCCCCATGCTCCCAAAGCACGTGCGCTACCGGACTGCGCTACACCCCGCTACGGATTGCAGATGGCCGCTCTTGGCGACGCTTAATAATATACAGCATGCCCTGATAATTGTCAACACGCAATTTCTCTTAAAGCACAAGACTGTGCCGGCTGAAACAACGGTGTTTAAGCGCCTTGCAAGCGCCAAGATTACTCGTTATAATGGGAAAGAAGAAATTCCGGGATAGTTTCTTTAATATATGCCGGCACATGGGACTGTCTGATAAGCCTACAAGCAGAGGTGCTCATGTTACCCGCTAATGAATGGGATAACCTAACATACGAATATGCAAAGCTACTATATTGAAACTTATGGCTGCCAAATGAATGCACATGACAGCGAAAAAATAGCAGGCATTCTTGATACAATGGGGTTAAGGGCGGCTGAGAAAGAACAGGCTGACATAATTCTATTTAATACATGTTGTGTCCGAGAGCACGCAGAAAAACGCGTTTTTGGAAATTTAGGAGCGCTTCAAAAACTCAAAACAGAAAAGCCTAATCTAGTTGTTGCTGTATGCGGCTGCATGATGCAGCAAACAGAGGTTAGAGAACGCTTATATCATCGCTTCCCTTTTGTGGATCTTATCATTGGCACGAACGCTCTGCATATGCTTCCCCAACTTCTGGAGCGGGTGTTTTGCGGAGAGCGTGTATTGTTTACACAAGGAATAGATGATGAAATAGCTGAGGATTTACCGACAAAGCGTGCACCGGGTGTTGCTGCAAGCGTCAGCATTATGCACGGATGCAATAACTTTTGCACTTATTGTATCGTGCCTTATGTCAGAGGAAGGGAAAGATCAAGACAACCGGAAAGAATAATAAGCGAAATCCAGGCGCTTGCAGAGCAAGGTTATAGCGAGGTGCTCCTTTTAGGCCAAAATGTTAATTCATACGGAAATAATCTTGAAGATATGGACTTTTCAAAGCTGCTAAGAATGGTTAACGACATTGATGGCATTAAAAGAATTCGCTTTATGACATCACACCCCAAAGATTTATCATCCGGACTTATAGCAGCAATGGCAGGATTGCCTAAGATATGCAGCCATCTGCACCTGCCCGTACAGTCGGGAAGTACAAATATCCTAAAGCTAATGAATAGAGGCTATACCCGTGAGGAATATCTTGCGCTTACACGAGAACTGCGTCTTGCTTTACCTAATATAGAATTAACAACAGACATTATTGTTGGATTTCCGGGTGAAACAGAAGCAGATTTTGAAGAAACACTTTCAATTATTGATGAAGTCGGGTTTTCTGCTGCCTTTACGTTTATGTTTTCACCGCGAACAGGGACTGCTGCGGCCAATCTGCCAGAACAGGTATCCCAAGCTACAAAAAAGAACCGTCTGCAACAGTTAAATACCTTGCAGACACTTCAGACACGAAAGACGAACGAAAGATACTTAGGCAGAGTTGAAGAGGTTTTGGTTGATGGTTTTGATCAACGAACCAAGTTGCTCTATGGAAAGCTTTCATGTTTTAAAACTGTATATTTCCCTGGCGCCTTTGACATGATTGGTTCGTATGTGGGTGTTTTCATCGAAAAAACACATAATAGTTCATTATTAGGTTTATTGGAACAAAAAGTGCAATAATGAAAGGAAATAGTATGATTTTAGACAAAGCGCGCGACTTAGGCATCTCGCTTAGTCAATCACCGGAGTTTATTAGAATGCAGTCAGCCCGAGCCTTGCTTGATTCAAGTGAGGATGTATCCTCGGCTCTAAACGAATACAAACAAAAACAAGAAGAATTGCTTGAACTGCTCTCTACAGAGTCACCTAATCGAATATTTGTCGCGTCGCTTTCGAGAGATGCAGAGGCGCTGCGCACTCAGTTGCTCGACAACCCCATCTTTGCTGAAGTTTTAGAAGCGCAAGATGACTTTGAAAAGCTTATGCGCCAGGTCAACAAAGAAATCTCTGCCTGCATCGGCACATTAAACGAAAGCAGTTGCAGCGGAACCTGTTCTGATTGTAAAGGTTGTCATTAGCAAGCATTTGAAGTTTTGCTAAAAGGAGGTGGGGGGGGGAAGCAATGCCGAGCAATCTAACGCCCTTGATGCGCCAATACCTTACTTTAAAAGAGAAATACTCTGACTGTTTGCTCTTTTTTAGGCTTGGTGATTTCTATGAACTTTTTTTTGAAGATGCGCTTATAGCATCAAAGGAACTTGAAATCGTACTTACAGGGCGTGATTGCGGTCTTGAAGAAAGAGCGCCTATGTGTGGCGTCCCTTATCATTCTGTCGACGGTTATATAAGCAAGCTTATTGAAAAAGGCTATAAGATTGCAATTTGTGAACAGCTTAGCGAACCAAAACCGGAAAAGGGCTTAGTAGAAAGAGATGTCATACGCGTTATTACTCCAGGCACAGTCATTGAGGAAAACATGCTTGATGAGCAAAAGAACAATTATTTACTCTCATTGTTTTATTGCAATGAAGTTATTGGTTTTGCATACGCGGATGTTTCAACAGGCGCCTTTTATTTAGGAGAACTTAAAGGTGCTGACTTACAAGCTCAGCTAATTGATGAACTCGAGCGCATTCAGCCTAATGAGATAATTGCAAACGAAGCTTTATTTTTGCAAACAAAGCTTGTCAGATATTTGTCAACTCATTTCTTTCTGCAGCAATATATGGATTGGGCATATGAAGAAAACTCTGCTATTTCAAGGCTTACTCGACACTTTCAAGTTGACTCTCTTGAGGGCTTTGGGTGTGCTGCTTTTCGCAATGGAGTTTGCGCTGCAGGTGCACTATTGGCATATTTGGAAGATACCCAGAAAAACTCACTATCACATATTACAACTCTACAAGTTTTAAATAGTTCTTCGTACCTAATGCTTGATATTGCAACAAGACGGAACCTTGAGCTTATAAAACCGCTCCATTATGACGGGAACAAAAAGAATACTCTACTGTATCTTTTAGATTGCACAGCTACTGCTATGGGCAAACGCATGCTCCATAGCTGGATAGACCAGCCACTGCAAAAACAAGAAGAAATACAATTAAGGCTTGGGGCCGTTAATGCCTTTGTATCACAAATATTAAAAAGAACTGCGATAAAAGAAGCTCTTGATGGCATCTATGATATTGAGCGGCTAAGCAGCCGCATAGCATATGGCACGATAAATGCCCGAGATTGCGCTGCCCTACGCGCTTCGCTATGCCATCTGCCGATTATTACAATGTTAATTTCAGATATAGAGGCAGATGCGCTAAAGCATATAAATACGCGTATTGATTTAATGGAAGACGTTTTGGATCTGCTAAAGCGCTCTATAAGCGATGAACCGCCGATTGGCATTAAAGAGGGCGGCGTTATTCGCCAGGGCTATGATGCAGAGATAGATAAGTTAAGGGATATAAGCAGCAACGGCATACAATGGCTTACAGATATGGAAACAGCCGAACAGGCTGAAACAGGGATAAAAAACCTGCGCATCCGGTATAATAAGGTGTTTGGCTATTATATTGAGGTAACAAAATCCTATTTGCATCTTGTTCCTTATCACTATGAGCGGCGGCAGACGCTTGCCAATGCGGAGCGCTACAGCACGCCTGCGCTAAAAGAACTTGAAGGTACTATACTTGGGGCACAAGAACAGATTGTTGCAAGAGAGTATAACCTTTTCTTAGATATACGTGAACAGCTTCTTTCAAACATAAAACGCATACAAGTGACAGCAGCCGCTTTAGCGGAATTAGATGTGTATCAGTCTTTCAGCCAGGTTGCTGCAAATAATAACTACTGTATGCCCGAAATCAACCAGGATTCAATTATTTCAATAAAGAACGGCAGACATCCTGTTGTTGAACGCTACGCTAAAGATGGATTTGTCCCAAACGATGCTAACCTTGATATAGACAATAACCGTTTAATAATTCTAACAGGCCCGAATATGGCAGGCAAAAGCACCTACATGCGCCAAATTGCACTAATTGTTCTTATGGCGCATATAGGAAGTTTTGTGCCTGCTGATGAAGCTAACATCTGTATAACGGAAAGAATCTTCACGCGTGTTGGAGCAACAGATAATTTAATGGCTGGCCAGAGCACCTTTATGGTTGAAATGTGCGAGCTTGCAAATATCCTGCACAATTCAAGCAATAAAAGTTTGGTTCTGCTTGATGAAATCGGCAGGGGAACAAGCACATTCGATGGTCTTAGTATAGCCTGGGCTGTAGTTGAGTATTTATCAAAAGACACTTGCAGACCTAAGGTTCTATTTGCCACTCATTATCATGAATTAACAGAGCTTGAAGGGCGACTCACCGGGGTTAAGAACTATCGAATTGCTGTAAAAGAGGTAGGGGAGGATATTATATTCCTTCGTAAAATCATGCGGGGCGAAGCGGATAAAAGCTTTGGAATCCAAGTTGCTCGGCTTGCAGGGTTGCCTGAGGGTGTAATAAGCCGTGCAAAAGAGATACTAAAAGCACTTGAGGCATCAGATATTAACCGTCTTCATCCCAAATTCGAAGCAGAGCCATCTCTGCAGCAGCTATCGCTGTTATGTTATCAGGATAAGGATGAACTTCTGCAGGAACTTTCGATGATAGATATAGATAAGCTTTCACCTCTTGAAGCGCTAAACTTAATTAACGATTTGCATCATAAAGCAAAAAGACTTAATAGCAGCAGGTTGCATTTATGAGAAGAATTACAATCTTAGAGCCGCATATAGCAAATCAAATCGCTGCTGGCGAGGTGGTTGAACGCCCTGCTTCTGTGATTAAAGAGCTTGTTGAAAACTCAATAGATGCGCAGGCTTCATCAATAACCATAGAGATTATTAATGGCGGTCTTGATTATATACGAGTTTCGGACAATGGTACAGGCA
>JAKJBL010000010.1:5121-24714 GCA_022707005.1 Bacillota bacterium
TCCCATCAAAAGATACAAAGCTGGCGTTCAATCGCCATGCCACAAGCAAGATTAGCGAGCAGGCCGATTTGGTTCAAGTCGCTACACTTGGTTTTCGAGGAGAAGCGCTTGCATCTATTGCATCGGTTTCACAAGTAGAATTGAAAACATATTTTGCAGGTGAAGAACTTGGCACACATTTACGTTTGGAAGGCGGAGAACACAAGCTTTATAAAAGCATTGCCTGCCCTGAAGGAACAAGTATAGAAGTAGCAAACTTGTTTTATAACATTCCCGCCAGAAGAAAGTTTCTAAAAAGCGCCCGCACAGAGGCTGCCTATGTAGGCGATTATGTTGCGAGAATGCTTCTTGCGAGGCCTGAAATTTCGTTTAAATATATCAGCAACAGAAATCTTGTTTACCATTCTGTAGGTGATGGCATACTTAAAAATACCGCTTTTAGCATATATGGAAAAGAGATATTGCCAAATATCTTAGAAACACATTTTGAAAACGGGTATATCCTTATCTACGGGTTTATAGGGGATGAAAAGCTTTCACGCCCCAACCGAAAAGATCAGTCCTTTTTTGTTAATGGAAGGTATATCCGTTCTCCGCTGCTATCAAATGCGTTGCATGCTTCCTATGAAACTTTATTGATGACCGGGCGTTATCCGTTTGCAGTAATAAATATTTGCATTTCTTCAAGAGAAGTTGATGTTAATGTGCACCCTGCAAAACTGGAGGTGCGTTTTGCCCAAGAAGAAAGAGTTGCAGGCGCAGTTATTGAAGCCTGTAAAAACGCATTAAAAAACATAAGAATTCCGGAAGTATCTATAAAAATACCCAATGCATCTTTTGAAAACATGCAAAACATAGAGCCGCTTAACAATACGCAAGAACCTATCAACTCTCTAAGAATTAGGAGCGAAAGAAACGAAGTCAAAGCCGCATTTATGCCGTTTGGCAGTGAAAGGCCTGCAAGCTTCAAAGTAAAAGAAAGCGCATATGAAATTCCACACTTTAGTATATCGTCTCCAACAGTTTCTAAACCCGAAGCTGAACAGTCCGAGATTTTTGAAGCTGAATGTCAGAATACCTTTGGCGAACAGCCACTGACAGTCCTAGGGCAAGCTTTTAAATCCTACTGGATTATTCAACAAGAAGACTCTTTATATTTTATAGACCAGCATGCTATGCATGAACGCAAGCTGTATGAACAGTTTATTGGGCAAAACGAGACCATATCAAAACAACCTTTACTTTCTCCCGAACTTCTTCAACTGACTAGTATTGAATACGATATACTCCTACAGCATTTGGGGACACTCCATGCTCTCGGCTTTGATTGGGAGTCATTTGGCGAAACGGCAATAAGAATTTCCTCGGTTCCATCCGTGTTTGCAAATGCAAAAGTCGGCTTACTTCTCAGAGATATTCTTGAGGAACTTAGAAGAAAGGGCAGGACAACTGTTCAAGAAATAAAGCGTGAAGCAATAATTAGGGCTGCATGCAAACATGCAGTAAAAGCCGGTGATTTACTTCAAAAGGATGAAATAATAAGCTTGCTTGAAGAGTATAAGATCGGGAAAATACCGATAACATGCCCGCATGGAAGGCCTATAATTGTGCGTCTGTCTCATCATGAGCTAAAAAAGCTCTTCAAGCGGATTATTTAGGTATTAGTCATGAATAAGCCCAAACTTCTTATACTCACCGGCCCCACGGCAACCGGAAAAACAGCAGTTTCATTATTAGCAGCAAAACGCCTGAATGCTGAAATAGTATCTGCGGATTCGATGCAGGTTTATAAGGGGCTCAACATAGGTACAGCAAAACCAACCATAAGCGAGCGGCAGGGCGTTGTGCACCATATGATTGATGTTGTTGATGTTACTGATACAACTTTTAGCGTTGCAAGTTTTAAACACGAGGCGCAAAGCTGCATTTCTTCAATTCTTCTGCGCGGGAAAACGCCGCTTGTTGTTGGAGGAACCGGGCTTTATATAAATGCGCTGACTTACCCAATGCGTTTTGCTGCGCCCGCCAATACAATTCTCCGGGATAAATTGCGAATGCAAGAAGATGAAACGCCTGGTGTGCTTTATAAACAGTTAGAACAAGTTGATGCTGTTACAGCTGCAAGATTGCATCCAAATGACATAAGGCGAATAATTAGAGCTCTCGAAGTACATTCAACAACAGGCCAGCCCTTTAGTTCGTTTTATACTGACATAACCCAAACAAACAATAAACTAATGTATCACCCTATAATAATCGGCTTGACTAAGCCGCGGGCGCTTTTATATTCGGACATTAACAGCAGAGTCGATACCATGATGGAAGCAGGTTTATTAGAAGAAGTAAAATCAATATATGATGCAGGCTTTTCTCATAGCCTGCCTGCACTCCAAGGTTTAGGCTATAAACAGCTTCTGATGTATATGCGTGGTGAAATTAGCATTGAAGAAGCGATTGAACGCATAAAAAGAGAAACCCGCCGCTTTGCCAAACGCCAGTTGACATGGTTTAGGCATGATGCGCGCCTTCATTGGTTAGACACAACAGAGTATCAAAGCCCACAAGCGCTTACAAACGCTGTTATTAAAATCTTCAATAAAGATAATGGGGAAGGGGAGAGCCAAAATGACAAAAGAGAACCTACAGGACAACATCCTTAATCAGCTGCGAAAGAATAAGCAGCCATGCACAATACACCTTACAAACGGATATTTGCTAAAAGATATCCTTATTCGCGCTTTTGACAGTTTTGTAATAGTAATTATTCATGAAGGCAAACAGATGATGTTCTATAAACATGGAATTTCATCAATTACTATGCCACAAGCTATTAACGTAGACCCAAAAGAGCAATGAGGCATTATGATGGAGCAAAATAGAAACAGATCTAAAGCCTTTCCAAATTACCCAAATGCTGTTGAGGCTGTTTTATCGGCACAGAGTCAGTTGGGAAAGATATTTGCGAAAATAGATGAAGTTGAAGCAGCTAATCAATACAAAGTTTTGTGTGCTTTCCAAAATGCCGGTATTGCACAGCGGCATTTCGCTCCATCAACGGGTTACGGATATGATGATATCGGTCGCGATACTCTTGAGCAAGTCTTCGCTTCATCTCTGGGCACTCAGGATGCGCTTGTAAGACCCCAAATTGTCAGCGGAACACATTCTATATACTTGGCGCTTAGCGGTCTCCTAAGGCCAGAAGCGGAGTTGCTGTGCATCACAGGCAAGCCTTATGATACATTAGAAACTGCCATAGGAAAACCTGGTGTTACGGAATACGGTTCTTTAAGGGATTTTGGCATAAGATACAATGAATTGGCACTTCAAGACGGTGCAATTAACCTGCCGCAAGTTCTAAAGGAGATTTGCAAGCCCAAGGTAAAGTTAATATTTGCACAGCGTTCACGCGGATATGCTTGGCGCGAAGCAATCTCCATAGAGGAGTTTGAGAAGGTCTTTAAAGCAATAAAACAAATACGTCCTGATATCTGTATTGTTGTTGATAATTGCTACGGAGAATTTGTTAGTGAAGCAGAGCCTACTGCAGTAGGAGCTGATATAATTGCGGGCTCGCTTATAAAAAACCCTGGGGGCGGGCTTGCGCCTACAGGGGGATATATTGCAGGTTCTACGGAACTTATAGAGCGTATTGCGCACCGCTTAACTGTACCTGGTATGGGCAGAGAAGTCGGCTCCTATGCAGGCTCTTATCTTCCGTTTTACCAAGGGCTTTTTATTGCCCCCCATACAACTGCCCAAAGCCTTAAAACGGCTGCTTTATTTGCGCGTGTATTTGAAAACATGGGTATGAAAACAATGCCCCATAGCGAAAGCGTACGTTCGGATATCATCCAATCTCTGCAGCTGCCCACTAAAGAAGCGCTTATTACTTTTTGCCAAAGCATACAAAGCGCATCCCCTGTCGATAGCAACGCAATGCCAGAGCCATGGGATATGCCTGGTTATGCGCACAAGGTTATAATGGCTGCAGGCGCATTCATTCAGGGCGCATCTATTGAGCTAAGCGCAGACGCGCCTATTAAAGAGCCGTATATTGCATACATCCAAGGTGCGCTGACCTATGCGCATGGTCGGTTGGGGGTTGTAAGCGCTTTAAATGCATTAAATAAACTTGGGATTTGCTAAAAACCTTAAACCCGGATTTAGGCAGGGAAGGGAAGAGGGGATGTTTTTTTATTTTATTCTTGGTCTTGCTTAGTTTCTTCAGCAATATCTTCTCTTAGCTTAACTGCATGGGCTGCGATACGACGGCGGTCTTCTGATAACGCTGCATAGTGTTTACGGGTTGTATTAACATCTTTATGGCCAAGTACATCCGCAACCAGATAAATGTCTCCTGTTTCACGATACAGCATTGTGCCATAGGTGCTTCTAAGTTTGTGCGGAGAGATTTTTTTTATTGGGGCTGCCATTATTGCATACTTCTTTACAAGGTTTTCAACTGCACGTACTGTAATACGTCTTTTTTGAATTGATAGAAACAGAGCGTTTTCATGCCCAGAAATTGCTTGAATGCCGTCTCTCACCAACATATAGTTTAAGAGCGCAGAACGGACTTCTTCGCCGAACACCAGTGAATCCTGGCTGCCGCCTTTTCTTGTTATAAGAAAAGCATTGTTGAAAAAGTCAATATTTTCAATATCAATTCCAACAAGTTCACTTATGCGAATTCCAGTTCCAAGAAACAGGGTGAGTATTGCAACATCCCTTGCTTTAGTTGCTTTGTGATATCTCTTTTGAACTTCTGAGAGCCCCAAGCCGCCTTCTGCAATATCCAATAGTTTTGCAACCTCATTAGGTTCGAGGCGGACAATTGCACGCGGATGCAGTTTTGGTAAATCAACCAATGCTGCTGCATTTGTCTTTATCATTTCGCGCTTGAAAAAGTATTTATAAAAAGAGCGAAGAGAAGACAGTTTTCGTGCTTTTGCGCGTTCATTATTTACTACTTCACGACCGGACTTGGAATATAGAGACAGATGTTCTAAGAATAGCTCAATATCAAGAGGACGGATTTGTTCAATTTCATTGAGCGTTAGATCTTCGATTTTCTTTTGCGAAAAGCTATCCAGCTCATTTACCACAAATTCAAAAAAGGTGCCCAAATCAACAGCATAGCCATATCTTGTGAGCACTGCTGTTTGGCTTTCAATCCCGCGCATAAAAGTCGCACAGCAACTTGGCAGCCTCTGCAAGAGCTTGCGGAGTTTTCGAGTATATGCCTTATTAAGCTTGGAATTATAGCTTTCTGCCATAAGCATCCTTTAATGTTATAAGATGGGGGGTTGATGACCTTTATTAATAATACCACAACTATTCGTTAAAGACAACTTTAACGAATAGTACTATGTGAAATATCGGCATATAGTAGAGTCAGGGCTTGTTGAGGGATACTATTGCTGCGCGGGCAAGTGCGTCACAGCGGTTATTGTATTCATTGTCGCTATGTCCTTTAACCTTATGCCAGGTTATACTGTGGAGCTTGCTAAGTTCAATTAAACGCTGCCATAAATCAATATTTTTTACAGGTTGTTTTCCGGCCGTTTTCCAGCCGTTATTGAGCCAGGTATTTAAGCGGTTTTCATTAAACGACTTTGTGAGATATGTGCTGTCTGAATAAAGGTCAACATCACAAGGTTCAAGCAATGCTTCAAGACCGTTTATAGCAGCCGCCAATTCCATGCGGTTATTCGTGGTAGCCCCCTCCCCGCCGGATATTTCCTTTATATGGTTGTTATATATGAGTACAGCTCCCCACCCGCCAGCTCCAGGGTTGCCGGAACAGGCTCCATCGGTATATATTTTTACCCGTTTTCTATTGTCCATGATCTGCCAGTTCTTGCGCACGTCTGACGCAGACTTCAACGGCATCAAGAACTGCAGCACGGAGCCCGCCATGCTCAAGCGCAGCTACAGCTTCAATAGTTGTACCTGCCGGGGAGCAGACTGCATCTTTTAATGCGCCTGGGTGAGCCCCTGTTTCCTGCACCATTTTTGCAGCGCCTAATACAGTTTGCGCTGCTAAGGCATATGCCATCTTCCGAGGCAAACCCGCACGAACGCCACCATCAGCAAGCGCTTCAATGAACAGGTAAACATAGGCGGGACCACTTCCAGAAACACCTACAACTGCATCCATTAAATAGCTTGGCACAGGCAGGGCAGTGCCTGTAGAATTAAATAGCTCAAGGGCAAACCTAAATTCTTCGTCAGTTAGAGAATGGTCTAAATCCAAAGCCACCATTCCCTCCCCTACCATACAAGGCGTATTGGGCATAACGCGTAAAATTCGGCAATCAGGCACAATGCTTTCAATCTTAGGGCGAGTCCAGCCTGTAACTATTGAAATTAAAGCCTTGCCCTTAAGCGCTATACTGCATTCGTTAAGAACCTCTGCGCATACATTAGGCTTTACCGCAAGCAGAGCATAATCGCATGCTGCCAACATTGAAGAATTGCTCTGCGCAGTAAGGACCCCCAGTTCCTGCTGCAGCGCCTGTATCTTTTCTTTGTTTAAATCGAAGATATAGATATTATGGGCAGGCAGCAAACCCTTTTTTAGAATCCCCCGGAGTATAGCCTCACCCATATTCCCAATCCCAATAAAGCCAAGCTTAGCCATGCAACGCGCCTCCATATTAATCTAAAGTAAAAACAGCAGCGCCTATAAATAAAAAGTTCTTAAACAACGCTTTTGCTATTCTAGTGTGTTTCTATAATACCATAAATTAAAGGCAATGCACACTTGATGCATTGCCTTAATGCGTACTTAGTATGTGTTTGAAGGTAACCCATCAACACATCTTCGTGTGTTAGAATATGCCAAAGCCCTGCAACTGGCCAATCAACACAACGACCATAACAATCGGGACAACGAACTTAAAGCAGATTTCCCAGAACTTGTAGAACTTAAGCTTGTTGCCTTCAATTTCAGCTTCGTCTTTAATAACCTTGGTCTTAATGACCCAGCCGATTATGATGCTCATGAGCATTGCGCCAAGAGGCATGAAGATACCTTCAGAAATGAGGTCATAGAAATCTAAGAAGCACCATTTGCCAAACCAGAAGTTAGCTCCGATTATATTGCCGCCGCCAAGACCATCCATGCAAACAGGAATACCAATCAGGAATATGATAAACGCCAGTATTCCAGTAATGGTTTTTCTGTTTGAGCTTTTGCCTGCTGATGTATTGCGGTCAATTATATATGTTGAGCAAACTTCAAGCAGCGAAATTGCTGATGTAATTGCAGCGAGAAGCACGAGGAAGTAGAATATGAACCCGAACAAGGAGCCGATAAAGCCTGTTAAGCCTTCGGTGAAGACTGTGTGCAGCGTCACAAACAACAGCCCGGGGCCGCCTGTGGGCTCCATGCCGAATGCAAATACTGCAGGCATAACTGCAAGACCAGCAAGCAGAGCCATAAGAGTATCGGAAATCGGGATAATGAACGCGCTGCCTTCGAGATCTTCCTTCTTTGAGAGGTATGAGCCGTAAGTAATCATGCAGCCCATACCCAAAGAGAGCGAGAAGAACATTTGCCCTGCAGCAGTTTTTAGGACATTGAAGAAGCCAATCTCCTTAAACGCAGCGAAGTTCGGTGCAAACATGAAGGCAAGACCAGCTCCAGCGCCAGGAAGAGTTACGCTACGAATAATAACTACTACGAGCATAACAGCCAAAGCAGGCATTGCTACAACGTTGAACTTTTCAATACCGCCGGATACACCACCCATGACTATAACAGCGGTAATTATCATGAAGAGGAAATGGAAAAGAATTGAACCGCCGGCATTATTAATGAAGGCGCCAAAGAATTCACCGCTGCCCATGCCGCCAAACGCAGCGCCGGGTGAAAACATTTCGATTAAGAAGCTTATCATATACTTGCCGACGAAGCCGCCAAGCACACTGTAGAACGACAGAATAAGGAAGCCTGACGCTACGCCCATATAGCCGATCCAAGTGTATTTTTTGGATAGTGCTATATATGCGCCGACTGCGCCCTGGCCTGTTTTACGGCCAAGCGCAAGCTCACCGAGCATAACTGCAAAGCCGACAAATGCAACAAGCAGGAGATAGATAACTAAAAAGGCAAACCCGCCGTTCATGCCCATTTTATATGGGAAGCCCCAGATGTTGCCCAGACCGACAGCAGAACCTACAGCGGCCATTAAAAAGCCGAATTTAGATTTCCATTGGTCTCTTTGTTGTTCCATTTAAAAAATCCCCCCAGTTCTTTGTGATGGTACGTAAATACAATGATTGCGCGCGGTTTAGGTTAACACTAAAAACACATTACCCACAATTTGAGAACACTTTGACAATCGCATCTTAAACTAATTAAATTCTAATCTTGTTACAATAGCAGAAAAAACCGCAAGCCTCATTGCATGACGCCCTGCAGTATAGAATATATTATCTGCATCAAAAAAGCAAGCTGTATTATACAAATATATAATCGCGCCCAATACCTGCCATAATGTGGGCATTGATGGAGACTCAAAGGAACGATTAGTTGGTGGATTATCCGTGTATATTCATGTTTAAACTAAGCTTGTGGAGAATAATCCAAATGGCGGTTTATTGTTACGACTTTTGTATTATTCAGCGCGTCTTCAATTGCTTTATTATAATCAAATTGCGCCTCGCTCTCAACAAGCTTGCTTAGCACAGGCCGCGTTAAAGGATGCCTTGGGACAAATACTGTACAACAATCCTCATAGGGCAGAATAGAAGTTTCGTAAGACCCGATTGCTTTAGCGTATTCTATTATTTCCTGTTTATCAAAGCCAATTAACGGCCTTAAAACAGGCATTTTTACAACTTCGTTTGTTACAATGAGGCTTTCCATTGTTTGGCTTGCGACCTGACCTATGGCTTCACCAGTAACTAGCGCCAAAGCACCCTCAGAAGCCGCAATTCGCTCGGCTATGCGCATCATCATTCTTCGCATAAGCAGCACCGTTTCGTTCGGCCTGCAATTTTCATGAATTAAAAGCTGAATTTGAGTAAATGGAACCAGATGCAGGCGTATTTGCCCTGTATAGGCGGAAAGAATCTTGGTAAGGGCTTCAACTTTATCCCTAGCTCGTTCACTTGTATAGGGCGGGCTTAAAAAATGGATTGCACATAGGGTAACTCCTCGCTTAGCTACCAAAAAGCCTGCAACAGGGCTGTCAATACCCCCGGAAAGCAAAAGCGCAGCTTGCCCGCTGCTGCCAACAGGCATACCGCCTGCACATCTTACTTCACGGATATATAAAAAGGCATACTCCCGGATTTCTACGCCTAAGCGTATGCTAGGAATGTGAACATCCACAAAAAGCTCAGGGAAGCGTGTAATTAAAAGCCCTCCAAGCTGTCGGTTGATTTCATCCGAGCTAAGAGCAAAGCTTTTATCAGCTCGCCTTGCAATTACTTTAAAGCTTGCGCTGCTTTTCTCTTTAAGTGCATCAGCAAACAGTGTATAAGCCGCTTCTACAATTGTGTTCCAGGTTGCATCAACTGCAAGCGCAGGGCTGACTGAATGAATACCGAAGACTTTTTTTAACCTGCTGATTGCGAGTTCAATGTCTGTTAATGCAAGCCCATGTACATATACCCTGCCCTGCGCTTTTTTAATAACTACATCCATATCGCTAAGCACAGCCTTAATCGCTTCAATCAGCTTGCGTTCAAAAAATGGCTTATTAAGTCCCTTTAAATGTATTTCCGAATACCTAACAAGCAGCACCCATTCAGACTCAGGCATCTTTTAAATAAACCCCTTTTTTTCTATTTACTTTCTTTTGAACTTTCGTAAATCAGTGACGAGTTCGCTTAATATTTGGGCTGTGCCGTCCATCTCCTTTAATGTATTAAAGGGGCAGAAACTAAACCTTACAGCCCCATCTAACCGCTCCCCTGCTATACCCATTGCATGCAATACTCTGTTATTATTCTTTTTACGAGCCGAACAGGCAGACCCCGTTGAAACAAGGATGCCCTTTTCTGCAAGCGCATGAAGGAGCACCTCACCGCGCACTCCCAAGAAGGAAATATTCAAAATATGCGGTGCACCTTTTTGAGGGTCTGGTCCGTTTACAAGAGTATCTTTTATGCTTTTAATATTTGCCGCCAACCTAAGTTTGCATGCTCGCATGCCGTTAAGCCATTCGTTTTGGTTTTTTGAATATTGGTTTAGCGCTTCGCCCATGCCAAGGATACCTGGTACATTTGTTGTACCAGAACGCAGCCCCCGTTCCTGGCCTCCTCCAAGGAATCCTCCTGCAAAGGGAGTCCCTTTTCGTACATATAGCAATCCAACGCCTTTAGGAGCATTGAACTTATGGCCGCTTATTGAATACATATCGCATAAAAGTTTGGCAAAAGGTAGCTTGCAAAATGCCTGAACTCCGTCTACATGAAACAGCGCCTGGGGCGCGTATTCTTTAATAAGCCTATGCGCTTGCTCAATATCGTTTATTGCGCCTACTTCATTATTAACATGCATCATTGAAATGAACGATGTGTTTTCGTTAAGCAAGGCTTTAAACTCATCAAGCTGAACTGCTCCGTAGCTGTCGACGCCAGCATACTCAACATTTACTTTTTTCGTCTCAAGCCGGCGAAACACTTCAAAAACAGATGGATGTTCTACGCTTGTTGTAATAAATTGCTGTGGGTTGCGCATTGCCTCAGTTGCACCCGCAATAGCTATATTATTTGACTCTGTGCCGCCTGATGTAAAGATAATCTCAGCAGGGCTTGCAAAAAGTGCCTGCGTAAAAAGTAAGCGCACCTGCTCAACTTTTCGTTCGGTTGATACAGCTTGCGGATATGCGCTCGCTGGGTTAAAATACAATTCCGTCAGGCAGTTGTTAACAGTTTCTGCAACTGCTTTGAATGGTTTTGTCGTTGCGCTATTATCCAAATAGATTAACATTGATTACTCCGATTGTTCCGTCTTGGGCTGACATTGATAGATAAACTTAGGGATATTGCGCCCTGCCTTTTAATCTTGCAGCTTACCCATTATAGCATGACAGGCGCTGTTGTTAAATAAGATAGTTCCTGAGCTGTCGTTATAGGATATGCTTGTTTTAGCCCTTTATTAAACGCTATATTTTTATGCAAGCATGAGTTCTGACATACTTGACCTAAAAAGCTATATGCTTTATGCTATGTAGGGGTTTTTAATTAAGATTATGGCTGTGAATTGGAGTATTTCCGTGAGTCTTTTAGAGCTTGCATTAATTGCTATAGCGCTTTCAATGGATGCGTTTGCGGTTTCTATCACGGAGGGCGTTCGAATGCCCACACTCAAATATTCGCATGCTTTAAAAATAGCGTTTTTCTTTGGCCTTTTCCAGGCATTCATGCCAATCTTAGGTTATATGGCAGGCGCTTCTGTTCATGTGTTCATTGAGAGCATAGACCACTGGGTGGCTTTTGCATTGCTTGCATTCATCGGCCTTCGCATGATAATTGAGTCTTGCAGCAGAGCCACTTGCGACTCAAAGCCCCAATGCCAATCCGGGTTTAAAGCTTTATGCATTCTTTCACTTGCTACAAGTATAGACGCTCTTGCTGTTGGAATAAGCCTTGCAATTCAACATGCCAACATTTTTTTTTGCGCTGTAATAATTGGCATAACGACATTTGCCATTAGTTTTCTTGGGGTTGCATTAGGACGTAAACTTGGCTGTGTGTTTCAAAAGAAGGCCGAAATTGGTGGTGGTTTAGTGTTAATTGGCATTGGCTTGAATATTCTTCTTGAACATCTTATTTAGGTTATATAGTTAGTTCATCTTTGACATCAGTAAAATCACCACAGCTTTTAATCAAAGGCTGAACCGTATTTGTTAAATACTCATCCACCTGTTCGGGTGCACGACCGACATAGTTTATAGGTTCGAGCAGTTTGATTATTTCTTCATGTGTCAGCGGCAATCTTTTATCACAAGCAAGCCTTTCGATAAAATCATTATCTGCGCCTTTTTCTTTTATTTGTTCTAATGCTGCCATTGAGTGATGCCGGATTATTTCGTGGATTGTTTGTCTATCCCCTCCCCTTTTGACAGCTTCCATAAGCAGATTTTCAGTTGCAATAAAAGGCATTTGAGCATTAAGATGCTTTTTTATTATTGCCGGATAAACTTTGAGGTTAGTCGAAATATTAATAAGCAAATTGAGTATGGCATCTGTCGCTAAAAAGCTTTCAGGCAAAGATATCCTGCGATTAGCCGAATCATCCAATGTGCGTTCGAGCCATTGCGATGATGCAGTCAACGGACCGTTTTGCGAATTGACAATTACATACCGCGCTAAGGAGCAGACGCGCTCGCTGCGCATTGGATTGCGCTTATAAGCCATAGCTGACGAGCCTACTTGCGAGACTTCAAAAGGCTCCTCTACCTCATGCAAATGCTGCAGAAGCCGAATGTCCGTTGCAAACCGATACGAACTTTGCGCAATGGAAGATAGCGTATTTAAGATTCTTGAATCTACTTTGCGCGGATAAGTTTGCCCCGTAATTGGGTAGCAGCCCTTCATTTTGAATTCTTCAGCTATCATTTTATCAAGGCGAATAACCTTTGAATGGTCTCCATTGAATAGCGAGAGAAAGCTTGCCTGTGTGCCTGTTGTTCCTTTGCTCCCAAGCAGAATAAGATTGTCTTTAGTAAACGACAACTCTTCTAAGTCCATAATAAAATCCTGTATCCATAAACAGGCGCGCTTACCTACAGTTACTGGTTGAGCGCTTTGAAAATGAGTGTATCCGAGCGTTGGCAGTAAACGGTATTTGCCTGCAAAGTCGGCTAATCTGCTGATTAGTGTTAGAAGCTTTTGTTTTAGGCAGTCAAGTGCTTCATCGTAAATAAGAATATCTGCATTATCAGTTAAATAGCAGCTGGTAGCTCCCAAATGGATTATGCTTTTTGCTTTTGGGCACACGAGTCCATAACCATAAATGTGCGCCATAACATCATGACGCACTTCTTGTTCTTTTTGTGCAATTGCGGCTTCATCAATATTTTCGATATTTGAAATTAGCTCATCTACTTGTTCTTTTGTAATTGGCAAGCCAAGCATCATTTCTGCTTTTGCAAGCGCAACCCAAAGTTTGCGCCAGGTTAACGTGCGTTTAAGCGGTGAAAACAGCTTAAGCATTTCTCGCGTAGCATATCTGCTGACCAAGGGACTCTGGTAAACGTCCTGCATTACAGGCGACCCTCCTATAGCATAGGTTAACGGATAATCAGCGATTCTCTCTCAGGACCTACAGAGACATACTTGATAGGGGATTCAAGCGCATTCTCAATAAAATGCACATAGTCCTGCGCTAAACAACCTTGCTTTACTTATGTCTTCCTGCCAGCCCTTTAAAAGCTTATAAACTGGTTCAGCCTTATTAAGCAGTGGCGTATATGGAAAATTGTGAATAACCTCGCCACAAATTTTATAACCGATACATACAGGTATATTGTCCATATAAGAAAGCACATCCAGCTTTGTTAGCGCTATGTTTGTAGCACCCTGAAGGCGCGTTCCATAGCGGGTTGCGACAACATCAAACGGACCTACGCGTCTTGGGCGCCCGGTTGCAGCGCCATATTCTAACCCTGCTGCTCTAAGTTCATCAGCTTTTGTTCCAAACCATTCTGAAACAAACGGGCCTTCGCCTACACATGTTGAATATGCTTTTACAACGCCAATTACTTGGTCTACACCTATTCCTGGTACGCCTGCACCTAAGGGCGCATAGGCAGCAAGCGGAGATGACGAGGATGTATATGGGTATATTCCAAGCTCTATATCGCGTAAAGCGCCTAATTGGGCTTCAAATAGTATATGCTTGCCTTCCTTATATGCCTGATGCAAGTATGCGCCTGTATCGCAAATAAAAGACTTAAGCGGACTCCCGAATTGATTTAGCCAATTCAGAACCACGTTTAAAGAATAGGGCGAAGCGCCATACATACCCTTGAGCATTAAGTTTTTCCAGGTTAGCACAGTATCTAAATGTGACTCCAAAACGTCCGGCAGCAGAAGATCCCCTGCTTGGATGCCCTTCTTTTGATATTTGTCGCTGTAAACAGGTGCAATGCCCCGTTTAGTCGAACCATATTTTGCGTCTTTAAGCCTTTCTTCTTCAAGTGAGTCTTGTTCTTTATGAAATGGAAAAACAAGAATACTGCGCTCGCTGATTTTTAGGTTGGACGGGTCGATTTTTATTCCTGCAGCCCTAAGCTTTTCTATTTCACCGCAAAGATGCTCAAGATCAATAACTGTTCCATTGCCAAGGATATTAACAGCGCTCGGGGTGAATATGCCTGAGGGTATTAAGTTTAAAGCAAATTTTCCAAGCTCATTTATTACTGTGTGCCCTGCATTGCTGCCGCCCTGATAGCGGACAATAATATCGTGCTGGCTGGCTAAATAATCAACCATCCGGCCTTTGCCTTCATCTCCCCAGTTTACCCCTACAATAGCACAGGTTGGCATAGTATCTCCTTGTTGAGCTTCATTTGTTTTAGAGTATTCCCCAATAATAGTACCCCAACACTTGAACTGCGTCAATTTATTCTTATCATAAACAGCTTAACAGCTAAATTAGACCACATCTTTAATATCGTTTGTACTTTGGCAGTGCAAATTTTTAAAACCTGCCCATTGGTCATGTTGTTGCACTTTGCATTTAAGAATTTTGTCTTTTCGGTTCAAGTTGACTAAACAGAAACACTCAAGTATAATATTTTTGTTGCGGCAGAGGTTAACAACCCACAGTTAATGTTTCATTGGAGGGGAGGGATAAAGAAATGGAAATCCGTGTTGGAGAAAACGAATCTCTTGAAAGTGCTCTTAAGCGGTTTAAGCGCAAATGTGCCCGTTCAGGCGTTTTAGCTGAAGTCCGTAAGCGTGAGCATTATGAAAAGCCCAGCGTCAAAAGAAAAAAGAAAGCTGAAGCTGCAAGAAAACGCAAATACTAACATATTATAAATCCCAGACCCTAATACCAGTTTAACCTGCCCAACACAACACAATAGCATATAACAACACCTGGCAAACAACCGGGTGTTGTTTTTTTATTGAACAGCATACATTTCAAAAGGGGGTGTTAATTATATGGGCGGCTGCGTTACAACATTCTCAGAAATGAGGCATAAGGATGTCATAAACATATGTGATGGCGCAAGGCTTGGAAGAATCTGCGATCTCGAACTGGATATTGATGAATGTATGGGTCAGTTGGTTGCAATTGTTGTCCCCGGACCCTGCCGCCTTTTTGGAATCCTCAAAAGCGATGAAGAGCTTGTTATTCCGTTTCATTGTATAACAAAATTCGGAGATGATGTTATTCTTGTTAACATTCCTCCAGCAAAGACTTAGTCTGGTATGCTAAATATTTTCATGATATACTGCTTATAGCTTTTCGATATATAAAAATCGGAGGTTATAATATGAAATGCAGGTTTTGCCCATGCACTGAAAGCAGAGTAATTGACAGCAGGCCGACTGATGACGGCTCTTCAATTCGCCGCAGACGGGAATGCATTAGCTGCGGAAAACGCTTTACAACATACGAAAAAATCGAAGAACTGCCAATAATGGTGATAAAAAAGGATGGCAGAAGAGAACCGTTCGACAGCGAAAAAATCCTCACCGGCGTGCGGCGTGCCTGCGAAAAAAGACCGATTTCAGCTGCAGAGCAAGATATTCTTGTTCAAAACATTGTCCGCGATGTATTTAACTCTCTTGAACAAGAGATTCCAAGCACAACTATAGGAGAATTGGTTATGCAGCGGCTAAAAGAACTTGATGAAGTTGCATACGTCCGTTTTGCTTCTGTATATCGACAGTTCAGGGATATTAATACCTTCATGCATGAACTAGAGCTATTACTGCGGGATAAATAATGTTTGACTTTTTAGCAGCCTGGTCAAAACTCAAGGTAGGATATAAATACGAGATAGTAAATGGCATCGGGTTTTTTACACTACCCGCTTTTAGTGCAACTAGTTTAGTTCGCCATGGTTTTACCGCACGCTGCGGAGGTATAAGCAAAGGACCATATTCAACTTTGAATTTAAGCTTTTCACGCGATGATGAGCCATATGAGAACGTACTCGAAAACTACAGATTATTTGCAGACGCTGCTGACATTGATTGGGATACAATGGTTATGGATTCCTTTGAGCATGGCATAAATATTATACCTGTAGGTGAACGCCATAAAGGAGCGGGATATTTAAAACCACCTCTGCCCCCTTGTGACGGGCTTATTACAAATAATGCTGACATTACGCTAATAACAGGCCATGCTGATTGTTTGCCAATCTATTTCCTCGATACTGAACAACTTTGCATAGGACTTGTTCATGCGGGCTGGAAGGGTACACTGAATAAGATTTGCCTTAATGCAATTAGGCTGATGCAATTGCGCTACAATGCAAAGCCAACCCATTTACTTGCCGGTATTGGCCCATGTATTTGCAGGAATTGTTTTGAAGTCAGTTCTGACTTAGGTGAGCGCTTCGCTTTGGAATACCCTGGTATACCTTGCGTTGACAAAGCAAAGGCAGGAAAGGCTCATGTTGACCTTGCCATGGTCACTGTAGCGCAATGCCTTGAAGGTTGCTTGCTGCCAGAAAATATCTCTTATGCTGATGTTTGCACATTTGAGGATGAAAGACGGCTCTATTCTTATAGAAGAGACAGCGGCAACACAGGCGGAATGGCAGCTTATATTAAACTCGCCTAGTTTTCCAAGATATCCAAGGTAACCAGAACTTTATTTGCACAGCTGTTAAACACGACCTTTTTTGCAAGAGCCTCAACTATGCTAAGCCCTCTCCCCCGCTCCTCATCTAAGCACGAAAGCTTGCAATCCATCGGGTTGAAGCCCTGCCCCGAGTCAGATATAAGTATATGCAGGCAATTATCGTAAGCGCAAACTGATGCTTGAAGATTAACGGGCTTATCACCATGCTCAAGCGCATTAAGGCATAATTCTTGAAGAATCAGCTTCAAATCGTACCAGGCTTCTTCGTTAATACGCAGCTGCTCAAGTGCTTCCAAAAGCAATTGCTCAATTACTGCATACATTTGTTTTGATGTAGAAAAAACACCGGAAAAACTCCACACAGATATTCGCCCTTCGTTTAGTAGTTCAGAGTATTAACTGCTCTAACTACTATTCAACATTTAAGCGATGTTCTAAACATTCAATTGTCTTTTAAGATTAATTCGCGCAGTTTGGCAAGAACACGCCTTTCAAGGCGCGAAATATACATTTGCGATACGCCCATTATCTCAGCGACTGCGCGTTGGCTCTTGCGCCGTACATATCTCATAATTATTATTTCACGCTCTTGGGTTGTTAGGCTGCTTAAGCTTCTGTTTACAAAATCGGCATTTTCAATGTTTAAATAAGCCTCCGATTCTTCGCCCAAAACATCCGCTAAACTGCGCATTCCATCTTGAACAGGAACTGTCTCATCAATTGAAAGCATTTGCATGTTTGATTTTGCTTCTATTAATTCATAAATATTTTCGATGCTGACATTCAGTTCGCTTGCCAGCTCATCGGGCTGGGGCGAACGCCCATTAGTATTGATAAAGTTTTCTTCTGCTTCATAAAACTTTTTCATCATTTCAGTCATTCGCCTAGGAAGACGGATAGTCCGGCTGCGATCGCGAAAATAGTTTTTAATTTCCCCAATTACTGAAGGTGTGGCAAAACTTCCGAATTTAATCTCCCGTGAGCAATCAAATCGTTCAAGAGCCCGAATCAAGGCTAATGATGCAACTTGAAACAAATCGTCATAATCTACACCACGGCCAACAAATTTTTTTGCTGCAATTTCTGCAATAAAGAGATAATGCTCCAATAGTTCATTTCGCAGCTCTAAATTCCTTGTTTTGCAGTATTTCTGAAGCAGCGCCTCATGCGCGATTGCATCAACCAACACAGTTAACCCCTTCCCAGCTATTTCTTAGTGATGCATATTTACATAGGCAATGCTTTGTAGATGTGGTACTCACTGTCATCGTCTATTCTAGAAAATTCGACTTTATCAGTTAATGCTTCCAACATAAAGGTGGCAAATTCACGCTCACGTTCTGCAAGCTTGCTTTTTGCAGTTGTGCGGAACCTTACTTTTGCATGCACACCTGCATCTTTCCAGAACGAGACCCGAAATAAGTCTACTTGGCTGGTTTCCGGCATAAGAAGCAGGCATGCTTCAGAAAGTGCAGTCTTAAACTCTTCAATTCCGTCAATGTCAAATCCAGCTAGCCCTGCAACAGATGAAGCCACGAGCCTAAGGGTCATAAGATACTCTGCCTTTGCAGGAATAGATAAACTAATAATATCTTTATTCATTTATCAACCTCAATTTTGAATGAGTCATCAAGGCCTGTTATAACGAAAAGTTTATATATGCGTGGTTTCATTTTTTTGAGCTCGAGTGAGAGGCCCTGCACCTCGAAAAGTTTAAGAAGCTTAACTAAGGTGCCTAATCCTACACTATCTATAAAATCTAGCCCTTCACAACTTAATATAATTGATGTTGAATACTTTTCTAAAATCTGTTGCATCTCAGCAACAAATCTTGGTGCGCTTTGGGCATCAAGGTCGCCGCTTAACCTTGCGAGCAAAAGGTTGTTTTCTGAATCGTAACGAGTTGAAATAAGCATTTTTCCTCCCTAAGCTAACACAGTTAGCTAGTATAACTTTAACCCACATTCAGGACAGTGGGAGAGTTCGCCGACAAGAACAGCTCCGCAGTTTTCGCAGTTTGAGGGGTGCGAATTTTGTTCCGGCTGCAAAGGTGTGCCACATTTGTTGCAAAACACATCATTAGAACCTATTATTGCATCACAATTAGAGCAATACTTAAGCCCCTTATGTGCAAGCAACTTTATATTGCGGTATTTAATTTCTTGTTCGCAATTTAGTATCTCTTGAATAATATCTGTATATGGTCCTGTTTTTACAGTTTTATTATTTTTGAAGTAAATGCGGCCAAGCCCAAACTGTAAATCTTCTATCTTTGCCTGGAGCCTGCTTATTTCAGCATTTAGCTTTGTAGCTTCAAGCAGCTTTGCCGATTTCTTAGAAGCGTCATCCGCAACCTTGCCCATGCGCTTGCTTAGGCGAGAAAAGACTCCCATTTCTGACCCCCGAAACTTTTAATAATTATAGCATTAGGTGCAATATGCTGCAATCTAAACAAATTGGATGATGTAGTTATATAGATTTTGATATGCAATCTTCCGAATGTCCTGCTCAGAAAACCCTTCATGCGAAAGCGCCTGCAATAGAGCAGGAAAATAGGCACTATTAGGAATATCAGAAGGATACTTTGTCATTCCGTCGAAATCGGAACCTATAGCACAACAATCCAATCCCCCAATTTCTGCAATATGAACAATGTGTTTTACAATATCGCTTATTTGTGCCATGTCTTTGCTGCTTAGCTGTTTGTAAAAGAAGTTTACGCCAACTACACCGCCCATTTCTGAAACTGCACGAATATGTGTATCTGATAACGCACGGTCTGAAAAAAATACGCTTCGGGC
>JAKJBL010000110.1 GCA_022707005.1 Bacillota bacterium
TTTGCCATAATAATCATCAGCATTTATAACAGCAAACGGGCCATTTAGCGCGCCTTTGCAGCAAATGAGCGCATGAGCCGTACCCCAGGGCTTTACGCGCTCTTTAGGAAACGAAAATTCCGCTGGCAGCATATCAAGCTCCTGATATACGAGAGAAAGCTCTGTTTTATTCTTTATACGGTTGCCGATAACTTTAAAAAAATCCTGCTCTATTGATTTTTTAATTATGCAGACAACTCTTTCAAACCCAGCTTCAAGCGCATCGAAAATTGAATAGTCTATAATGAGGTTCCCGTATTCGTCAACAGGCTCCATCTGCTTAAGCCCGCCATAGCGGCTGCCCATGCCTGCAGCAAGAATTACAAGCGCTGGTTTTAACATAAAACGCCTCCGTTTTTAAAATAGACTAAAAGAAGCTTAAACCTTAAACATATATAACCATATATTAAACCTTCGCGCTATGCAAGCGCTTCACTTTTAGAACAATCTTTCCCTGCTTGTGCTATACTTATATATGTTTGCTTATGATTTAGATTTATAATTACTAAAAGAAGGCCGGTATATGGAAAATTTTTTGGTTTCACTCGAAGTGGTGCTGCCGCTGTGCCTGCTGATGGCGCTTGGATATATGCTAAAGCGTGTATTGTCCCTTAATGAACAATGGGTTCTGACTTCAAACAAACTCCTTTTTCAGGTGCTGCTGCCTTTGCTATTAATGCGCAACATGCTTGAGAGCGATTTAGTAGGGCTTATGACTCCGCACGCGCTTGGGCTTATAGGCTATACTGCTGCTGCAATAACTGTAAGCTTTTTAATTCTGCTTGTACTCATACCCCGCTTTGTGCAAGACAATACGCGAAAAGGCGTCATTTTGCAGGGGATACTCCGCGCGAACACTGCGCTTTTCGGCATACCTGTTGCGCTCTCACTTTATGGTGAAGCCAACCTCGGGCTTTTTACGCTGCTTCTTGGCGCTATGGTGCCGTTTTTCAACATCTGCAGCATTGCGGCTTTAGAGCTATTTCAAGGCGAAAAACCAAGCTATAAAACAATAGCCACAAATATCATACGCAACCCGCTTATTATAGGTATAGCTGCAGGCGCTGCATTAAACCTTTTAAAGCTCCCTATTCCTCTGCCTATAAAGAGCGCTGTTTGGGGGCTTGCTGATACAGCGACTCCGCTTGCTTTTCTTATACTTGGGGCATCGTTTACTTTTGAATCTGCAAAAAGAAACAGGGCTGCGCTTATGGTTGTTGTGCCTTTTAGGCTTGTGCTTATGCCGTTAGTCTGGGTAGGACTTGCAGCTCTGCTCGGGTATAGGGGGATGAGTCTGCTTGCAACAGCAGTTATTTTTATGCCGCCTACTGCAGTGACTTCCTACCCGATGGCGTGCGCAATGGGCGGGGATGGAAAATTAGCAGGCGAAATAGTTGTTTTCACATCTGCCCTGAGCATACTTACAATGTTCTTTTGGGTGTTTTTGCTTAAAACGCTTTACCTTATATAACCTAAGGAGAGTCTATGACACAAAAGCTTTATCTTTTTGACAGTTACTTAAAGCGCACAAATGCTGTTGTGCTAAAATGCGAAAAGGCGGAAAACGGCTATGAGGTTGAGCTTGATAAAACCGTGCTCTACCCTGAAGGCGGCGGTCAGCCCTATGATACAGGCAGAATAGGCGGCATAAACGTTATACGCGTTCGCGAAGAAGGCGAATGCGTGAAGCATACAACAGAAGAACCTTTAGCGCTTATGCAGGAAGTTGAGGTTGAACTTGACTGGCAGCGCCGCTTTGACCATATGCAGCAGCATTCCGGCGAACATCTTTTGTCATTTGCAGCAAAGGAGCTTTTTGGCGCGACAAACATCGGCTTCCACATGGCAGCTTTATACTGCACAGTTGATTTTGACAAAGAGTTCACAAAAGAAGAAATACTTGCCTTAGAAAGGCGCACAAATGAGCTTGTTTATTCAAACCTTGCTGTTGAAATAACAAATGTTCACATAGACGCGCTTTCCTGCTTTGAGCTTAGAAAATGCGCAAAAGGTTTAAGCGGCAATGTGCGAATAATAAGCATGCCCGGGGGTGATAGCTGCACCTGCTGCGGCACACATGTTAAAAACACAGGAGAAATCGGCGCTGTACTTGTTACTGCACAAATGCACTATAAAGGCGGCGAACGCATAACTTTTGCAGCAGGACACAGGGCGCTTGCCTTTGCACAGCAAGCAAGGGGCATAACCGAGGCGCTTGCACGCTCCTTCTCGTGTAAAATGGAGGATGTGCAGGCTGCAGTTGAAAAGCTCGATACAGGGCTAAGCGCAGCAAGGCGCACAAACAAACACCTTTATTCACGCCTTAGCGAGTATATAGCGAAGGATTTCCGCGCGTCTTCAAAAAAAGCTGGCAATGTGCATATAATCGTGCGCTTTGTAGATGAGCTGCCTGCGCAGATGCTTAGGCAGCTTGCAAATACGCTATGCCAGCCAGGGTGTACGCTTGCGCTGCTTTTTACGCAGGCTGAGGATGCCATACACTACACCTTATGCTGCTCAGACGGGCTTGAGGCTGATGCGGGGGAGCTTATACAGGCAGTAAACGCAGCTACAGGCGGCAGGGGCGGCGGCCGCGGCACGTTTGGGCAGGGGAGCACAAAAAAGCTTGCTGCGCTTGGCGAAACGCTCAGCCAGCTTGAAGAATATTTTTCTAAGGCTCTTAAATCAAAAAGCTGCAGATAAGCTAATACCTGCAGCTTAAAAATGCTGTGTTTTACAGCCCAAAGGAGTTAAACCCGACTTTTTTATATACATCCTGGAGCGTCACATGAGCAGTAGCAGCCGCTTTTTTTGCGCCTTCGCTGATTATTTTGTTTAGATACGCACTATCCCCAAGAAGCCTGTAATATGTTGCCTGCAGCGGTTCAAGCACTGAAATTACCGCGTCTGCAACTTCTTCTTTAAGCGCTCCATAGCCCTTGCCTTCAAACAAATCAACAACCTTTGGCATGCTTTGCCCTGTACAGTTGCTGTAAATGCTTAAAAGGTTTGCAACGCCCGGGCGGCTTTCGTCGTAGGCAATTATGTTCTCGCTGTCTGTAACAGCTTTTTTAAACTTCTTTGCTATTTCATCGGGCGTATCCAAGAGCGCAATGTACGCGTTTGGATTCTCGTCGGATT
>JAKJBL010000111.1 GCA_022707005.1 Bacillota bacterium
GCAATTCCTGCTACAGCTGGCAAATAGAATAACAGCATTGATATAAAATGTCTGCTCTCAAGCCGCTTTTTGTGCCTTAGGATGTGAATTAAAGAATAAAGCAAAAGTGAATAATTGAATATGACATAGACCCAGCTTAAGCTGCTTCTGCTGTAAACATTGGCTGCATCTATCGTATAATACCAGCATGTATAAATGTTTATAAAACACAAAGCAGCATTAAGGCCTAAAAACAGCGATACTGCAACTAAGATGCGCTTTAACCTGCTGGTATCTTTAAAAATATAATAGTCCGAATAGAGAAGCCATAAGCCTATGCCAAAAGGCGCAAGCGAAAAAAGAAAAAAGTTTAACACAACGCTAAGCGTTCTGTATAGCTCGCCTTTCACGCCGTTAACTGCCCATGTAGCTAAATCAAGCACAAGCATGAATATATTGAAACATAAAAGCGCAAAAAACAGCCAGTTTAAAATAGTCTGCTTTTCCGGCCGTTTGCGGGAATCAAAAACAAGCAGCGCAAGCACAAGGAAAGCAAGAATCCCGGAATCCAATGTTTTTAGCATTGGCTACCTCGCTAGCAGGATATTTAAAACAATGTCAGCAAAATCTTATTCAGCATATCTTAGAGCTGTAAGTATTATATCATATATATTAAAGTATGGCATTGGGGTTTAACGCATTTTATTCCTGTATTCGTTTGCGCTCATACCCTCGGCTTTTTTAAACACACGCGAGAAATGGCCGACATCCGCATACCCTACGCGCTCGCAAATATCGCGAATATTATATTCCGGGCGCAAGAGCAGCTTTTTGGCTTCACGAATGCGGCTCGCGTTAAGCAGCTCATAAAAGCTGCTATTTGTATGTTTGTTTAAAAGTTTTGAAAGATGCCACTGCGAAACATAGCAACTATCCGCAACTTCACTAAGCGTAAGCTTTTCAGCATGGTTTTGTTCAATGAAGCCAAGCGCCTGGCGCACAATAAAGCTGTTTGCAGGTGGTTCTTCTGCAGCTTCCTCTGTTTTTGGCATAATTGTTTTTAGGTTGCTAACCATTGCGCCCATTGCTTCGTTTATTTCTTCCATGCGCGAGGGCTTAAGCAAAAGCCGCGTTACGCCAAGGCGTATTGCTTCCTGCGCATATTTAAAATCTCTGTAGCCTGTAAGCACGGTAATCTGCATTTTAGGGAACTCGCTTCTTAAGCCTGCGAGCATAGCCATGCCGTCCGCGTCAGGCATCTTAATATCAGTAAAGAGTATATCCGGCGAATGTGTGCGTATAGCATTAGCGCCTTCTTGCGCGTTAAACGCAACGCCAGCTACTTGTGCGTTATATGCCTGCCAATCAACCACTTTTTTAAGCCCTTCGACAATAATAGCCTCATCGTCTACGAGCACAACTTTATACATTGCTTCTCCGCAAAGACTTGTAGATAGCTTTAGTTTACCCTTTTATTGCGCCTACTGTAAGCCCTTTTATAATGTTCTTTTGTAAAAGCACATATACGAGGAGCACAGGCAGCACAACAAGCACAACGGACGCTGCCATAACCCACACAATCCCGCGTATGCTTTCATAGAGCGAAGCCTCATCGCATTCCATGACTATAACTGCATAGGGCGTAAAGGTGCTGTCCATCATATTGCGCACCATATAAAGCTTGCCGTCCGCCTTCATAAAGCGGATGCCCGTATCTATACTTGGGTACGCTTCAAGCACGCTTTTGTGGGCTGCGCTTTTGTAGCGCCTCAGCCCGTCGAGCTCGCGCATATCGGTTCTGCTGCTTGCATAGTAAACTGTCTCAGGTTCAGCCGTAAAAAAGAGAAGCGTAGCGTTGAAGTTCGGGTCATAGCAGTAATTTTCAATAAGATAGTCAGTCACCCTTTCGTAGAGCAGTACTCTGTCCCTTTTTACCTGATACTCTTTGTAGGCGCTGCTTATAGCGCTGCTGTATGAGCTTTTGCGCGAGGCAGCCATAATGTATTCAAGCCGCTGCTGCGTCTGCTCAAAGACAATGTCAGCGCTTGTCTTTATGGTATCGCTTAAACGCTGCTTAACGCTCTTTGAAAGCGCCTGCCCCGAAAAGAGCAAAATAGCGGAAATCGGCACAAGCCAGCAGGCTGCCATTATAAGTACAAGCCCCCACTTTAAGGAGATTCCGTTTTTAAAATACTTGCGCATACTTACCGCCTTTTACTCCATATATTTATTATAACAACAAATGCAGCCTAAAACATTAGCAGGCATCATTAAATACAAAAAGAGGCTGTGCAAATAAAACGCTCAGCCGCTTATGGTTGTTGCAATATTAAATTTAGCGCAATAAATGTGCAGCTAACCGTCTGCAATTTCTAACTTTTGCTCTTATTAAACCTAAAGCCCCATAAGCGCCTTAAAGGCATCTATACAGTTTTTTGTTTCGCGCTTTTTAGGCATTTCCGCGCAAATACGCACAAGCGGCTCAGTGCCGGAAAACCGAACAACCGCAAAGCCGCCGTTTTCAAAGGTAACCTTGCAGCCGTCAAGATAAGAAACGCTTTTTATACAAGCTCCGAACTCAGGCAGCGCTTTTTCTTCAAACAGCAGCTTGGAAAGTTCCTTTGCTCTTTGCGCATTTATCGGGAAATCCTCCTCTTCAAAATACAGCCTGCCAAACTGCGCTTCGAGCTCTCTGTATGTTTCAAGCAGGGGTCTGTTAGTCACAGCCGCCATTTCAACAAGAAGCGAAGCAGCGTAAATACCATCCTTGCCAGGAAGATGCCCGCAAACCGTAAGCCCCCCGGATGCTTCGCCCCCTATATGGTGGAATGAAAACTCGGCATAAGTATATACGCTTAGCTGTCTTTGCTTTGTTGAAGTGTTTTTTAGGCGCACATCCCAAATTTCAACAGGGTCGTCCTCTGCTATAAAAAGCGTCTGCTGCGCCAAAATATCGTTATAGTCGCATTTATATGTGCTGTATGAAAACCCATGCGCACATGTATAGCGCGCATCCGACAATGGCTTGCCTGCAGGCTGCCAGGAGATGCTCCAAAACTCGCCTGTTTCATCATCGCGCAAATATACATAATGCCCCGGAAAATCCATAGGTACGCCATTTGGTCTAAAGCGCGTTATCCTGTGGTATTCGGGCGAGCCGTAAAAAAGGTATCCGCCTGCTGTGTGGTTAAAAAC
>JAKJBL010000112.1 GCA_022707005.1 Bacillota bacterium
TTCAAGCCACTCTGAGGCAGTAAGGTCAAGGTGATTTGTAGGTTCGTCAAGAAGCAGAAGCTCAGGCTCGGATAATAAAACGCGCGCAAGCATCGCCTTATTAAGCTGGCCTCCGCTTAAAGCCGCTGCAGGCAGATTAAGCGCTTCTTCGCTAAAGCCAAGCCCCAAAAGCGCAGAGCGCACCCTGCTTTTGTATGTTAAGCCGCCTTCGCGCTCAAACCGCTCCTGAAATAAGTGCTGCCTTTTAATTAAAACGTCATAATCCGCAAATTTATTTAGAAGCGCGCTGTTTATTTCGTTAAGCCCGCGCTCAAGCTCAATTAGAGGCGCAAACACATTCAGCACAGCCTCATATAAAGTCTGCCCTTCTTTAACTTTGGGGATTTGCTCAAGCGCGCCTATTCTTAAAAACTTCTGCCTGTAAACCGTGCCTTCATCAGGGTTTAATTTGCCGCTTAGGATGTTTAGCAAAGTGGTTTTGCCAGAGCCGTTAACCCCGACCAGCCCTATGCGGCTTTTTTTCTCAACTTCAAAAGACAGCCCCTCAAACAGGAGCCTGTCCCCATAAACCTTTTTCAGTTGATTTGCCCTTAAAAGCGCCATGCCTGCCTTTTGCTTAAACGGTTGCCCGCTTATGTTTTTAACGGTTTATTACTTAGAAATCATAACATATCCGCATACGCCTTTCCAGTTAACTTAAAGACTGCAGGCTTGGCTCATAGATTTATTTACATATATATAGGCGGGTTTTTATCGATAATTAAAGCATTAGGTAGAAAATACCGATATTTTGTTATATACTTATATACCATAGCAGGCAGTTCTGTGTTTTAAGATGCAATCAAAAGGAGCTTCTCATGGCAGGGGAACCTCAAGGCAAGGCTAAAAAACCCATTTCCCCGTTCAAATGCTTTACAAAGCGCATTCGGGTTTGGGCTGCGCTTGTCTTAGGCGCAGCAATCGTTGCATTTATCGGGCTGCCCCTGCAGCTTAAAGGGTATTTATTTAACGCCAAGATAAACGACGAAGTATTTGCAGCAGATTTTAAGCCGGCAGATACTCCTTTAATAACGCCCTATCCCAATAAGCGCCAGCTTTCCTTAGAAGCCTCAATTGTTGCAGCAAAGCCTACAGCTTCGCTCGTGCTTGAAGAATATGCAGCTCTTAGCGAAAACGCAGATTGTGACGAGGTGGCTGTGCTCCAGGGCAGGCTTATGGAGCTTGGGTATTTTGATTACGATGTAATCACAACCCACTACGGCACAGTTACAAAAGCTGCTGTTGCGCTTTTTCAAAGAAGCGGGGGTCTAAAAGAAACAGGAGAAGCGGATTCTCATACCCTGCGGCTGCTTTACAGCTTAGATGCCCCGCCTTACAGCATGAAAAAGGGCTATAAGGGCTCTGACGTTAAGAGCATGCAGCGGAGGCTTATGGAGCTTGGCTATTACAGCGAAAAGGATAACGGCTATTTTGGTATAGCGACTGAAGCTGCAGTTTTAAAATTTCAAAAGCGCAACAAGCTCGAACAAACAGGCATACTCGAAGAAGAAGCGCTGAACCTTTTATTTTCGTCTAAAGCGCGGTATCTTGTTGACCCAACACCTACCCCTAAGCCAACTCCAAAACCTACGCCTAAGCCAACGCCAAAACCCAAATACCCAGTTGCGCCCAAACAGGGCGGCGAACAGCAGGCGCCAAGCTACACACCATCAGGCAATGAAGGGCAAGCATCATACAGCCACGGCATCAGCGGCTTAATAGAAGCTGCGCACGCACAGGTAGGCAAACCCTATGTTTGGAGCGACGAAGGGCCTGATTCGTACGATTGTTCGGGGCTTGTTTACTACTGCCTAAGAGCCGCGGGCGTAAGCGTAGGCAGGTACAACGCTATTGGCTACAGCCAGGTTTCCTCATGGCAAGCAATAACCACGCTTGCAGAATGCCAGAGAGGGGATTTGCTGTTTTATAAATCCGACACAAACCCGAATGTAAACCATACAGGGATTTACCTTGGAAACGGGCAGTTCATACATGCATCTTCCTCAAGAGGCAGGGTGATTGTTGACAGCACAAGCGGGTATTATATACGCAATTTCGTTATAGCAAGGCGCGTCTTCTAAGGACCTTGCAAAGACTTATTAAATTCAGTTTATTTTGTTCCACAAAGTTACATTTTTAGGGTTAACCTGCAGCTTAAAATGCCGATATATGATTTAGAGGTTTAAGGTGCATAAGCATCGTTGATCTTTACTTATATTGTGCTCTCGCACATAGCCCAAAAGAAAATAAAATTAAAGTGGGGGTTTTTTATGTTATATGTGGCAACCGTTCTGCTGCCTATTATTGGGGCAGTCGCGTCTTTTGTGTTTCTATTATGGCTTATTATAGCCGCTATTAAAAAGAAGCCCAAAAAGACACCGCTTATAGGTCTTGGCGTATCTGTGCTTTTAACTGTAGTTGGGTATATTCTCTACGGCACTCTGCTTGGGATGTAGGCAAAAAAAGGCGCGCACAAATATTAAATTATTAGAGGTGATGCAAATGAAGAAAGCACTGATTTTTGTTTTAGCGTTTTCTATGCTGCTAAGCGCATTCGCCTGCAGCGCAGCACAGGAACCTGCAGAGGATGAGCCTAATGCCCCTGTTATAGAGCAGGGCGGGCAGGAAGAAGAAGAAATTTTGCAGGAAGACAGGCTGCCGCAAATGTTCTCGGGGCTTGATTTTACCCCGTGGGATGTTGAGCTTGCACTTACAGCCACAAAGGAACAGCCGCAAAAGAAGTACACGATTATGGTTTATTTAAACGGCGCAGACCTTGAAAGCGACGGCGGCATGGCAACTGACGACCTTGTTGAAATGCTCGAAGCTGAATTTGACTCTTCGCTTATAAACATAGTAGTGCTAACTGGCGGCACGCTGTCCTGGCAAAACGAATTTGTGCAGAGCGAGAGCAACGCAATATTCACAATTGAAGAAAGCGAACTTGTGCATGTTGCGGATATTGGCTTATACAGCATGGGCAACGCAGGGACTTTAGCAAGCTTTATTGATTATGGGATGGCGGCATTCCCTGCTGACCGCTATGGCTTAATTTTTTGGAACCACGGCGGCGGCTCAATTGCCGGCTACGGGGTAG
>JAKJBL010000113.1 GCA_022707005.1 Bacillota bacterium
CAAATAATCGGCGAACTTTGTGATGCGCTTAATCAAATCCATCCTGTAATGCTTAATAAACACATCAACCAGCTTGTGCGGTTATCTCGGACATGTTTTATTGCAGCTGATTTTTTGGAGCCGACTGGGTTTACTAAACTTGAAGTTCAAATTCTGCCTGACGAAACCAAGGCTGATATCTGATGAATGCAACTGAACTTAACTGAGCAAACTATCCCCAATTACTGCAAAGAGGCAGTACGCCTCAATGCAATGCAGAAGGAGAGTTTGAATGGATACCCTTTCTTTAATTCTAATTATTATTGGCGCGCTGAATTGGGGGCTTATCGGCCTGTTCCAGCTTGATCTGGTCGCTGCTATCTTTGGCGGCATGAGCGGGGTTATATCACGCATCATTTACACCCTTGTCGGACTTGCCGGTCTTTGGGGCATAACAATCCTCATGCGCAGGGACAGTATCCATCACGGGGAACATGAAGGCAGCGGAGAATAGCGCTTAAGCTGCAGCAGAATATAAAAGAAGGGGCTTTGCCACAGCTAACCTCTGGCAAAGCCCGTAATAATGAAGCGTACGGCGCTGATTAAGCCTCAGGCTCTTTGTAAGCAGCAAGTATACGGCCATAATATACCGTATGCGGGTCTCCATCCCCGCCTGCCTGTTCTTCTACAGTGTAGAATTGGGCACGCTGTTCTCCCGCAAGCAATGGCAGGTTCCCAGCCATCTCCAGCTTAAATAGTACACGGCATTCAAAATGAATGCTGCAGCCTAATAGAGCATCTATGCCGCCTGCTTGGGCAGGAATGGTTGCAAGGTTGCATTCAATCAGCTTGTTTACATCGCGGCCTGAATGAGTGCCGCAATAGCCGAGCTCTTTCTTCATCGCCCCTTCACCAGGGACAGAGACAGTAAACAGTCCATCACGCTCAATAAGTCTGTGTGAGTGCCGACTGGGGCGAACAAGTACTGTGCAGATTGGTATGTTCCATATTCGCCCCCACTGACACCAGCCTATTGTCATGGGGTTCTTTTCTGCAAGGCCTGTCATCAAGAACACGCCGCCTTTTGAAAGCTGCAGCGCACAGCTGCCTATTAGTTCTTCATACGCAAGTATACTCGTCATTCTAACCTCCAGTTGGTCTTGATTATTCATTCCTCTCGTCTGCTAATGCGCGCACTTCATCAAGCGCTGCCCAGAGCTGAGCATCATCATCCTGTTCAATCATATCAATTGGCAAATCTTTAATATCTTCTGCCAGGTCAACATCTATATCTGGCTGTACGCCAAGGCCATCAACACTATATCCGTTTGGCGTATAATAAGCGGCAGTTGTGAGCTTAAGCCAGCCACCGTTGCTCTTAAGCTGCAGCGTTGTCTGAACAACCCCTTTGCCGTATGTTGTTTTACCTACAACAATTCCTGCTTTATTGTCTTTAACTGCAGCAGCTAAAATCTCACTTGCTGAAGCAGAGTTTTCATTGACAAGCACAGCAAGCGGAACGCCAATGCCTTTTACATCAGAGCGATAGATTTGTTCATCGCCATTTGCCTGTTTCACTGCAACTATCACACAGTCGCCCAATAGAGCATCCGCTATTGAAACAACCTGCTGGAGCTCGCCGCCTGGGTTGTTGCGTAAATCGATGACGAGGCTTCGCATTCCCCGCTCGTTTAAATCACGTAAAGCTTCGTGAAATTCTTCTCCAGCAGTCCCTGTAAACTTATCAATCCTTATATAGCCTGAGCGCTGCAAAAACAGCTTGTTGTCAACTCGACTAGTAGATATGATGCCACGGACAATAGTAAGTTCAAGCTTTTGCTCCTTGCGCATTATCTCTAAACTTACTTCTGAGCCTTTCTCTCCGGCAAACAGCAGCTCGACTTCCTCAAGAGAAAGCCCCAAAAGTCGAATGCCATCAACAGCAACAATTCTGTCTCCTATCCGCAAGCCCGAAATCTGCGCGGGGCTCTCGGCATATACTTTGAGTACTGGAACCCCAAAAGAATCGGGCTGACCTACTATAACGCCTATACCGTTATATTCACCTTCAAGCTTTGTTAAGTATGCAGAGTATTCCTCTTCCGTAAAGTAGCGCGCATACGGGTCTCCGAAACTGCTTGCAGCGCCCTTTAAGGCGCCCTCTAAAAAGCGCGCATCAGAGACCTGCTCTCCATAATGTTCTGTTTTTACAGTCTTTATAAGTTCGCTCAAGGGGAAGAGTTCATTAAGCGCCTGATATTCTTCGCTGCTTAAAACAACTCTGTCACCGCGTTGTCTGTTCATGAAAAAGACTGTTGCCCCAGCGCTTATGAAAATGCTAATGAGCACAGCAGCAGCAAAATATAGAATTCTTTTTGTTGCAGCCTTCATATCTTTTATTCCGAACCTTGCCGACTGTTGAATCTGGGTATAAATAGCATACGCAGATTGTAGCAGTTTGTATGCAGGGCGTCAATATTCTCCGGGTTTTAGTGTATTTCATGTTGTCATATACAATCTCACGCCATACTCCGCCCATCATAGCAAAAAATTGAACATGGCTGTCCTTGAAGACGTCCCTTTTCTGATTTGTGTACAGGTACAGCCACCTAAACTTACTCGCAGGTGCGCAAAATACTGCTATATGATACGATTTAACGCCTTCTTCGCTTTGGACTGTTTTTAGATTAGCATAAACTATAGGCGCGTCTGCGCTTCCATGGCGTTGAGGGCCGCAAAAGGCAACAGGAATGTTCGTATAAGCAGCAGGCCTGCCCGCACTGCTGCCTCTAGCGTACTCACAGTCCCTCCTGTTCATTATCCCAGCAGACGACCTCCACTTGCGGGCAGATGGCTGGATTGCCGTTTGCGTCAGTGTACTCGAACAGCCCGGTCACAACGCCCCACGCATTGACCCAGTCATCCCCAGTCATCTTGGGTTCATCCACTGCGTAGCGGTACAGCAGGCAGACGGGATAACTGTCATCGGCAAAATGCCCGAGGATAACGGTGCCGCTCGCCGCCTGTTCTGCCATCCCCAGAGGGAAGCCCCAGACATGGACGGAATAACCTAATATGTTGTCTTCGGCCATACAGGCATCGTACATCAGCTCATCCATGTCCTCACATTGCGGTTTGAA
>JAKJBL010000114.1 GCA_022707005.1 Bacillota bacterium
GCTTTGCCGAATGCTCATTGCTAAGCCGGAGCTAATTCTGCTTGATGAGCCGTTTAGCGGGTTAGACAGCTATTTGAAGTGGCAGCTTGAGCAGGAGCTCTTTGAGATGCTTAAAATGTATGAGGGCGAAGCTGTATTTGTTTCGCACAGCATGGAGGAAGTCAAAAGCATTTGCAGTAAGGTCTGCCTTTTAAGTGAAGGCAGATCCCTTGGCATATCTAAAATAAGCGACCTGCTCGAGCGCCCCGCAACGCTTGCAGCAGCGCGGCTTACAGGCAAGAGAAACTTTTCACGCGCAAAGCGGGTTTCAGAAACTGAGCTTAAAGCGCTTGACTGGGGGCTTACATTTGACTGCGGCAAGCCGCTTCCTGAAGTGTTTAGCTACATTGGGGTAGATGCTGCGTCTGTGCGCCTTGAATCTAATGCTAAAAACAGCTTCTTTGCAGAGCTGCTTGGTATTTATGAAGGCGCTGACGGTATTTCGCTTACTCTAAAGCCTTGCGGGTGCGTAGAGACAGGCGAGTTTTTGATTATACGCGCTAAGCTTAAAAGCGTTGAGGCTTTGCCAAAGGTCGGCGAAACGCTTGGCGTTTTTATTGAGCCCTCGTCGCTTATGCTCTTAAATTAATGCTCATGCGGCCTTGCGCAGGCAAAAGCTTCATCTTTTAAAACGCTTATTGCATGCTCAAGTACAGGCAGAAGCTGCGATGTGTTTTCTTTAAGCGCTGCAGGGCTCCCTGGCATATTTACAATAAGCGTGCGCTTGCGGGTGCCTGCAACAGCGCGCGAGAGCATAGCACGGTTTGTAAACTGCAGCCCGTAGCTGCGCATTGCTTCCGGGATACCGGGCACAAGCCGTTCAAGCACATCAAGCGTTGCCTCAGGCGTTACATCGCGTGAGGAAAGCCCTGTACCCCCGCTTGTCAGGATTAAATCAACCTCGCCGCTATCAGATATTTCTTTCAAGCTTTGCGCTATTATTTCGCGCTCATCAGGCAGCAGGAGTGTCTTTACAACTTCGCACAAAGGTGAAATAAGCCCTAAAAGCAGGGGACCCGCTTTGTCTTCGCGCTCGCCTTTATAGCTTGAGTCGCTTATTGTTATTACAGCTGTTCTAATTTGTTGCATGCTGTTTCTCTTTTCTTAAAATTCGCTCTTTAAATGCCGCGCAAAAAGCCGCTCAATTGCTTCGCTCGAATCTACTCCGTTATAAAGCGCGTCATTTACAGCGCTGCAGATCGGGAGCTCGACATTATATTGGCTGCTGAGAGTCATAAGCGCCTTTACCGTATATGCGCCTTCTGCAAGCTTAGAATACTGCTCGCCCATTGCAAATGCCTCGCCAAAGCGTCTGTTATGACTAAAAGGCGAAAATACAGTAGCACCGTAATCAAGCCCGTAGGCAGAGAGGGCGTTTCCTCCCATTGCTAAAATGAGCCTGCTTATTTCGTGCGTGCCCCTTGAGGTAAGAGCGCCTTTTAGCGTATGCAGCCCAAGCCCGTCAAGAATACCCGCAGCGACTCCGATTACATTTTTTGCTGCTGCGCCTACTTCGTTGCCTATTATATCCCGCCCGTAATAAAAGCGGATTAAATCGCTTGAAAACGCGCCTATAAGCTCTTCTTTTAGAGAATAATCCTCACTGTCAATAACCATGCAGTTGGGCGTGCCGCTTAAAAATTCCTGCACATGCCCAGGTCCGAGCCAGACTGCTATTTTAGCCTTATTTAAGTATTCGCCTGCAATTTGGCTAAGCCGCTTGCCTGTGCCTATTTCAAGCCCCTTCATGCAAAGTACAAGCCGTTCTAAAGAAGGTGAAAGTGCGGCAATTTCGGCCATCAGCTGCCTAAGGTTCTGCGCGCCAATAGAAATAACAAGAATCTCGGCAAAAAGCGCCTCCTCAAGCGAGGTCGTCAGCTTAATGCCTGCGCCAAGCGTCAAAAGCCCGTTCTGGCGGCTTGAGGCGAGCTTACTGAGGTTTGCGGAGTTTTCCCTGCCGTAGAGCAGGATTTCATGCCCCATCCGCTCAAGATACCACGCAATAAACGAGCCCCATCTGCCGCAGCCAAGTACAGATATGCGCATATATACCCCTTTTATAAAAGTAGAATTTTACTCTTTTAGTATAGCAGAGAGGAGGGGTTATTTGCAAAACTGTCTCTTAGCGCATTTAGTTGAGCTTCTCTTCGTTTAATTTCGCTTTTATTCTTGTACATGAGTGTATCTACATGTTTTAAGAAGGTTTCAAACGGTATGCCTGTTCTTTTATCATAGCAGTCATATCCCATTGAAAACACCAATTTGTACGGGGTTGATCTTGATGCATTATGTGCGTCAAGCCTTACCTGTATACGGTTAACAATTTGCGTAAGCATATTGGGGCTGTTTAAGTCATCAAGCAAAATAACGAACTCATCGCCCCCTGTGCGCGCAATAAAATCGTTGGGTCTTAGGCTCTTGCGAAGCACAGCTACAGAAGTCTTAAGCGCTTTATCGCCTGCTTCATGCCCATAATTGTCGTTAATTAGTTTAAACTCGTTTAAATCAACGCAAATTACGCCGATTATACTCTCAGGCCTGCTTAATTTGATTTTTGTTCGTATATAATTATCAAGCCGCCGTCTGTTATACACGCCTGTAAGATAATCCGTATTCAACCCGCTTTCCTGCAAATTGCAGTAAACCAACAAAAGCGATACAGCCATGCCTGTCCAATTTGTCGTAACCCCGTAAAAAAGCCATTGAAGCATAATTCCGATAACAGCGGGTAAATAAAAGAGCAGCAGCATATAATAATGTCTGCGCTCAATTAACTTTCTGTTTTTTAATATGGGCACTAAAGAATATAGCAAAAACAAGTTGTTGTAAACTAGATATATCCAGCCTAAGCTGCTGCGGCTATAAATATTTTGTGCGCTTATTGTATAGAACCAGCCTGTGAAAATATTGATGAAGCAAATTGCGGCATTAAGGCTTAAAAACAGCGCAACTCCTTTGCCTACTCTTCTGAGCCTTCTCGTATCCCT
>JAKJBL010000115.1:0-254 GCA_022707005.1 Bacillota bacterium
GGAGGATAAATATGAGCAACATACTAGAACTTCGCGAAAAGCGCTTAAAAGCCTGGGAAGCAGCCAAGGCTTTTTTAGATTCCAAGCGCGGCAATGACGGCCTTTTGAGCGCAGAGGATGCAGCAGCTTACGACAGAATGGAAGCGGATGTTGTCTTGCTTGGAAAGGAAGTCGAGCGCCTTGAACGCCAGGCAGTGGTCGACTTGGAGCTTAGTAAGCCAACCTCAGTGCCAATTACCTTAAAGCCAGGCGAA
>JAKJBL010000115.1:272-3015 GCA_022707005.1 Bacillota bacterium
GATGTGCACAATGCACTGCAAACAGGCTCAGATACAGAGGGCGGCTATTTAGTCCCTGACCAGTTTGAACATATACTACTTGAGGCACTTTTAGACGAAAACCTCATACGCCAAATAGCGCAGGTTGTCTCAACATCCTTTGGTGAAAAGAAGATACCGGTAGTTGCAGCAAAAGGCACAGCGGACTGGACAGATGAAGAAGCGCCAATGCACGAGAGCGATGATGTATTTGGTCTTGTAAATATAGGCGCGCACAAGCTAAGCACAATGATTAAGGTTAGTGAGGAGCTCTTAAACGACTCGGTCTTTAACCTTGAAGCATATATAGCAAAGGAGTTTGCACGCCGCATTGGCAGAGCTGAAGAGGAAGCGTTCATAACAGGCAATGGCACAGCACGACCCTTAGGCATCTTTGTATCCGGTGAAACAGGCGCAACAACATCGGGCGCTTCTATTTTAATGGATGATGTTATTGACCTTTACCACTCTTTGCGTGAGCCATATAGACGAACTGCTGTATTCTTGGCTAATGACACAACCATTAAAGCAATACGCAAGCTTAAAGATACTACAGGTCAATATTTGTGGCAGCCATCAATAATGGCAGGCCAGCCTGACACAATCTTAAACAGGCCTGTACGCACATCCGGATATGTTCCTGCTATTGAGCCTGGAGCTAAGGTTTTGGCTTTTGGGGATTTCCAATACTACTGGATTGCGGATAGGCAGGGGCGCAGCTTCCAAAGGCTCAATGAGCTGTATGCTGCTACAGGCCAGGTAGGCTTTAGAGCAACACAGCGTGTAGACGGTAAGCTTGTGCTTCCTGAAGCTATTAAGCTTTTGCAAATGAAGGCGTAAAACTTGCATGGAACTTCTAGCTAAAGTAAAAAAGAACCTTGTGCTTGAGCATGACGAGGACGACGCACTCTTAGAAAGCTTTCTCGCTGCTGCAATCTCATACGCTGAGGGGTTCCAAAGAAAGAACTATAAGGAGGAGAGCATGACGCCTGCAACTGAGCAGGCTGTTATTCTGCTCACCTCCTTCTTTTACGAAAGCAGGGATGGCGGCACAGCAGGCTACTTTGCATCTAGCGCACAGGCAGCAAAGCAGGCATGGACAACTATTGACCTGCTTTTAAGGCTAGATAAAGATTGGCGGGTAGAAAAATGAGCCTTGGGAAGCTTAAGTCGTTTATTGAGATAGTCGAGGATATACAACAAAAGGATGCAGAAGGGTTCGTAACAGTAACAAAAACTTCACTAAAGCGTGTACGCGCATATAAAGAAGTGCAAAACAGGGTAAGCTCAGCTGATTTAACCTTGTTCCGGTTTAGAGCAATTCCAACGCTTAAAATAACAACCATGCATGGGATACTATGTGAGGGCGAACTGTACAGGATTATTAATGTTTCAAACCTTGGCATATATCTTGAGGTGCTAGCAAAAAAGGAAGATAAAGATGGCGAAAGCTCAGCTACAAATACCTGAGGCATTTCTTGCATCGCTTGAAGCGCTTGGTGAAAGGACGGATGCAGTTCTTGAGGCTGCACTCTTAGCAGGTGCTGAGGTTGTACTCTCTAAGGTACGCGGCAACTTACACAGTGTAATAGGCAGGAACCTAAAGGAAAGGTCGCGTTCAACAGGTACGCTCTTAGCTGCGCTTGGCATATCGCCTGTAAAGGTAGACTACAAGGGCATTTATAACCTAAAGGTGGGGTTTAGCGAACCACGGCGCAGCAGTGGTAGCAACGCTAAGCTTGCCGCTATCCTTGAATACGGTAAGCACGGCCAGCCGCCAAAGCCATTCTTAAGGCCTGCACGCTCATCTTCTCGAGCTGCATGCATACAGGCAATGAAAGCAAAGCTTGAAGAGGAGGTTAATAAGATATGAGCATATTGGAGGAAGTTAACCTGCTCTTGAATTCATTCGGGGTCCCTGTCGAAACAGGCATATACAGCTCACCTGCTCCTGAAAGCTATGTGCTAATTACACCAATGGCAGATGTATATAATGCGTTTGCTGACAATACCGCGCTTATTGAAACACAGGAGGTACGGATTTCTATCTTCACTAAGGGCTCGTACACAGCGCTAAAGAACAGAGTAGTTAAGGAGCTCTTAAAAGCATGTTTTACAATAACAGCAAGAGTGTACCTTGGATATGAGGACAGCTACCACCATTATGCTATAGACCTTATTAAAGAATACACACTGGAGGAAGAAGCATGGCAGTTATAGGGTTTGATAAATTATATTACTCTAAAATTACTGAAGCAGACGGCCTTGAAACATACGATGTGCCAAAGGTATTGGCTAAGGCAATTAAGGCTGACCTATCCGTTGAGTTAATAGAGTCTGTTTTATATGCTGATAATACTGCAGCTGAAGTAGTCAAAGAATTTAAAAACGGAAAGTTCAGCCTTGGGGTTGACGATATAGGCATTAAGGCAGCTGAGGATTTAACAGGCGCTGCTGCTGACGATAACGGCGTACTTATATCGGGAAGCGAGGATATAGGCGCACCTGTTGCAATAGGCTTTCGGGCGCAGAAGGCAAATGGAAAACACCGGTATTTTTGGCTGTATCGAGTGATATTCGGGCTTCCTGCAACAAACCTGCAGACAAAGGGCGAGTCAATCTCTTTCCAGACACCGACAATAGAAGGCATTGTACTTCGCAGAAACAAGCCGGATGCAAGCAACCGCCACCCATGGAAGGCTGAGGTTACAGAGGGAGATGCGGG
>JAKJBL010000116.1 GCA_022707005.1 Bacillota bacterium
GCTGCCAATAGCGGTCAATCGCGCTCTCAATAAGCTCTGTGCCGCTAACGTCAGCTGCAGCTGTCGGTTCATCAAGAAGCAACAGTTGGCGTTTATTCACAAGCACCCGAGCCAATGCTAAGCGCTGCGACTCACCTCCTGAAAGTTTATTGGCGCGCTGATAAGCTTTATCAGCTATGCCAACTTCTTCAAGCGCTTTAAGCGCAATCGCTGGGGGAGTATTATTGTTCATCGCCATCATCACATTTTTTAATACTCATGAATTAAAAGCGTAAGGATGTTGAGGCACATAGCCATAGTCCGCTATTCCATTTTTAATGATGGAGGCGCCTTCATCAGGCTTAATAACACCTGAGAGTATGCGCATAAAAGTACTCTTTCCCGACCCATTCGGCCCCATTAAAACATAGCGCCTATTGGGTAAGAAAGACAGACTCTCAATGCAAAGAACACGTCTTTGCGCATAAGTTTTGCAGGCTTTATTAATTACGAGCAATATTCACCTCAAAGGCTTCGTTAATCCTGACGAAGCCGGTTCGCAATAGCATTTACTGTAAACGCAATGAGAAGAAGCACAATGCCAAGCGCAATAGCGAAATTAAAATCGCCCATATTCACAACCATGGCAATGGCAGTAGTCATCACGCGAGTTTTAAACTGGATATTGCCGCCAACAATGCTTACAGAGCCAACCTCGGATATGGCGCGGCCAAAGCCCATAAGCACAATTGCAATAAGCTGGTTTCGAAGCTCAAGGAAAGTATAAAAAAGCTGCTTGCTATATGGCAAGCCCATTCCGATTGCCGTTTCACGTATTTGTGCCCAGCGCGATTCGAACGCTGCAGCGCACAGGCTTGTTATAACAGGCGTTATAAGAAGGACCTGGGCTATAACCATTGAAGTAAGGCTAAACAGCAGCCCTAAAGAGCCTAATGGGCCGCTACGTGAAAGCAAAAGGAAAACAAGCAGACCGCAGAGTACGGAAGGGGTTGACATAAGTGTATTTGCAAGGCGAAGCAGCGGCCGTTTAAGACGAAATTCCTTGCTTGCAATTAAAAGCCCAAAGAACACACCCAACAAAGCTGAAATTAAAGTGCTTAAAAAGGACATTTGCAATGTCAAGCCGACAATTTGCCGCAGTTCGCTATTCGAGCCGAAGAGCATTTCTATAATCTTTGCTGCGTTTGCCATTAGTTTACCAAAATAAAATACTGGAATGAAATTAATCTGTAGCAACAACTCTTATGCAGGCTACGGCTATTCTCCGATAAAAAACAGTCCTTCGCCGTATTCTTCAACGCCAAAGTCAGCTATAAGCTTCTTGGCTTTATCACTCGTAAGCCAGCTCACAAGCGCCTCTGCACCTGCAACATTGGTTTCGGGCCATTTATCCTTGCTGATGATTAAGAGCGAATATGTATTTTTTAAATCAGGCGACTCTTCAAGCAATAATTTTAGCTCCTCTCTTTTGGCGTGAGCTAAATAGGTTGCTTTATCTGTAAGAATATATGCCTGCTGTTCAGCTGCTATATTGAGCGAGGTGCCCATGCCTTGTCCAGTACTGACGTAAAAATCTTCCCCTTCCGGCTCTATTGCTGCTGCTGCCCACAACTTGAGCTCTGCAGTATGCGTACCTGATTTATCGCCGCGGGAAACAAATTTTACACCCTCGGTTTTAGCAATAAGCCCAAATGCCTCAACAGCATTTGATGCACCCTTAACACCTGCCGGGTCATCGGCAGGCCCTACTATTACAAAGTAATTATGCATGAAAGGTATGCGTTTTTCTGAGAAACCCTGCGAAATGAACTCTTCTTCTGATGATTTGGCATGCACAAGGAGAATATCGGCATCACCGGTTCTGCCCTTTTCGATTGCTGCGCCAGTGCCGGCAGAAGTAATTTCGAGCTTAAAGCCTGTATCAGCTTCAAAAATTGGCTGCAGATATGGCAGCAGGCCTGAATCATTTACAGAAGTGGTTGTAGATACGCGAAGTTCCGTTTTAGCAGCCGGCTTCTTTTGCGAACATGCTGAGAAGCTAAAGATGAACATAACAACAAGTAATAAAGAAAGTATACGTTTCAATTTATGTCTCCTTTCCAAATACGGGAGGCGCAAGGGTTTCCCCCAACACCCATTGTGCAACCACCATGAACATTGATGTAGTTAGGTTTGTTGCATCGGAGAAATTTCATTCCTTACTGATTATACAGTATTTCGACAAGGGCTTTCAATCTTAAAATATACTGTTGTAACTAAAACCACAAAACACATAAGACTTGGAAAAGCATATTATAAGTTAAAACCACAAGAGGAGTGATTGCCTTGTATCGCACAAATCCATCTCATAAAAACCCATGCCAGAGAAGTCGGCAAAATCAAAGCAGCCCCTATACCATTGATTATGGGCCTAAGCCGTTTGCAATTAATATTGAAAAAGCAACTGTCAATAACAATTGTTATAGAAGAGCCCTGTGGACCGGCCGGCATCTGCAGCTCACGCTTATGAGCATAAATGCAGGTGAAGATATCGGGCTTGAGATTCACCCGGATACAGACCAATTCATCCGCATCGAGGAGGGCTGCGGAATTGTAAAAATGGGCTGTGCAAAAAACAACCTCGATTTTCAAGCCTGTGTTGGAAAGGACTGCATATTCATTGTTCCTGCAGGCACATGGCATAACCTGATTAATACGGGCAGAACGCCGATTAAGCTTTATTCCCTATATGCTCCTGTACAACATCCGCATGGCACAGTGCATCAAACACGCGCTATAGCGGAGGCAGAGGAACAAGGACATTGCGAATGCCATTATTGATTTGGTAAAATTCTAAGAGTTAGTATAAAAGCGTTTGCTGGAAAAGATACCCGCAAGCGCCTTTTTATAATTTTTAAGGTTTATGCGCAAATGCCGGCCATTACTTCAAACCCGTATAACTTTTAGGTGCGCTAAAAGCATACCATAAACTATATGCATACT
>JAKJBL010000117.1 GCA_022707005.1 Bacillota bacterium
GCAAGCCCTTAAACAATGGCAAAAGACGCACTGCATCTTACAAATGCCGTAAAAAACGCACACGCTCAACTCCATTTTACACATTAACCCACATTACTTTTGAAAACATATAAACCGCAAACCCGAAATTCTGCGAAAGCCGGGGTCTTATTGTCAAAATAATAATGGCTCAAAGAACAAAGAGCCTAATAATAAGCGGGGGGAAAATATGTCTAAGTACAGAATGCTTCTAGTTGATGACGACCAGCAATTCTTAGCCCTGATGCGAAGCTATTTTTCAGCTCAGGAACAGGTGCGCCAGGTGGAACTTGCAACTGACGGACGGCAGGCGCTCGACAAACTGCGAAATTCAAAATTTGACGCAGTTGTAATGGATCTCATAATACCTAAACTTGACGGGCTCGGTGTGCTTGAGCACCTCAACATGAGCGGGGGCGAACAGCCGGCTGTAGTAATCACCTCTGCAATTCGAAACGAAGCAATGATACGAAACGCCTGCGCACTCGGCGCAAAATACTTTATGGTAAAGCCTGTTGAGCCGGAGACGCTCTTTAGGCGCATCATAGAAACGCTAAGCGCTGCTACTTCAAGCAGCCTTGCACCCCCTGTTTTGCAGCCGCCGCGCACCCTTGACGAAAAAATAACATCTGTTTTCCTTGTTGCCGGAATCCCTGCACATATAAAGGGTTACCATTATCTGCGCGAGGGTATTCGCATGGTGTATGCAACGCCAACTCTTATAAACCGCATTACAAAGGAGCTCTACCCCGGCATTGCAGCACATTTTTCTACAACTGCAAGCAAGGTTGAGCGCGCAATACGCCATGCAATTGAGGTGGCCTGGTCAAGGGGGAAAATTGAAAATATAAATCAGCTTTTCGGCTATAATATATATTCTAAAAATGACAAGCCGACAAATGGCGAGTTCATTGCGCTTGTTGCAGACAAGCTTATAATTGAGCAGGGCCGCGAAGACATGCTCTCAGCAAACATAGCATAGCGCATATCCCGCTTAAAACGGATATAAGGCACAAAGAGAAAAAGCGCAGACATTGCGCTTTTACTCTTTTATTGGGGGGCTAACTAATCTCTTATATTTGCTTTGCCTGATATACTTTTAATTTTAATTTCAATTACGGAAAGATTGGCAAGCTCTTTTTCTATTGCTGCTTTTGCGTTTTCTAAAGCGCTTGGGCTATGGCGCACGCACAAAAGGTATAAGATACGCGCCTTTTCATCTGGCGATACTACCTCGGCTGCAGTACCTTCGACTATTGCGCTTTCGTATGCAACGGTGAATTCTTTTTCTATTGTGCGGTTCTTTGAAACGCAGGCAAGGCTTACCGCAGGGTTTCGCCTGATATTCTCAAGCTTTTTGCCTTCTTTTGCAGCATGGAAATAAATGCTGTCATTTTCGCGCACAATTGTCATAGGCACGCAGTAGGGCGAGCCATCCTCATTTATTGTTGCAAGCGCAACATATTCGCATTCGTCAACTGCCTTAAGAGCAAACTCTCGACTTTGCTCCCTGTCTTTTCTTCGCATAGCAAACCCTCCGCATTTATACAACTGACTTTATTTAGCTTTAGGATACCACAAATCTGCAGCTTTGCAGCGTCTTTTTTGCAAAATTTCTATATGCTATACTTAGGGTGGAGGGTCGACATGCAGCTTAAAGAAGGCATTGATTTTGAAGCAACGCTCTTTTGCGGGCAGACCTTTGCCTGGAAGCGCGTTGAAGGCGGCTTTATTGCATGCATTGAGGATAATGCGGCGTTTTTAAGCGGGTGCGGCAATTTAAGCTGGGAAGGCCCTGCTGATGAAGCTTACTGGGCGCGCTATTTTGACCTGTTCCGCGATTATCCTGCCTTAGTTTCGCAATTTTCGCATGATGATTATATGGCACGGGCATATTCTCACTACCCGGGGCTTCGCGTATTGAACCAGCCTATTTGGGAAACGCTTGCTGCGTTTATAGTATCTGCAAACAATAATATAAAGCGAATAACAGGCATTCTATTTAACTTAAGCAAAGAGCTTGGAGCGCAGCGCCAAATCTTTGGGCACAGCCTTTTTATGTTCCCAGAGCCTTGCGCCATTGTAGAAGCAGGTGAAGATGCGCTTTTCAAGCTTGGGCTTGGCTACCGCGCGCCGTATCTTTATGAAACTGCAAAGCTTGTAAACAGCGGCTTTGACTTAAAGGCGCTCCCCTCTTTAGGCTATAATGCAGCGCATAAATCGCTTTTGAGCCTTAAGGGCGTAGGCCCTAAAGTTGCGGACTGCATTCTGCTCTTTTCGTGCGGCTATGCTGAGGCGCTCCCTGTTGATTTATGGGTTAAGCGCGTGCTTGAGCTGCTTTATGGGCTTAGCGGCACAAACTTAAGCCTTAGAGCAAAAGGACGCGAATACTTTGGAGCTGAGGCAGGCATTGTAACGCATTTTCTCTTTCATGGGGCAAGAATGGGGCTCTTTAAGGAGCAGGGGGTGTAGGCCGCCGGCTCTTCCCGCAGGGAAGCCCCGGCAAACGGGCGCCCAAGGCGGGGGCCGCTCAACAGCTCTTTTTCAACTTTCCTTTGATTGTAAGCCATGAAAGTGGGATACTATTACAAACAGTAAATATATAATAGATTAACAAAGGCTCCGTATTATCGCTCAAAGGGGGGTTAAAAATGCGCATGATGGACGCGATAGTTAAAGAGCGCCCCGGCAAAGGGCTTGCGCTTAACAAAGTTAAGGTGCCTGAACCCGGAATAGGCGAAGTGCTTATAAAAGTCCGCAAGGCTGCCATTTGCGGCACGGATTTGCACATTTACAATTGGGACGCGTGGAGCGAGCGCACAATTAAGCCGCCGCTTACAATAGGTCATGAATATGTAGGGAAAATCGCAGCTCTTGGGGCTGGAGTTAAAGGCCTGTATGAGGGCGAGCTTGTAAGCGGCGAAGGGCATATTGTCTGCGGCAGATGCAGAAATTGCAGGG
>JAKJBL010000118.1 GCA_022707005.1 Bacillota bacterium
CAAGACGGCTTGGCATGTATACCATTCTTTGGACGGTGGATACAGTGGACTGGAAGAAACCATCAACTGAAGAAATGGTTCAAAGGGTTGTTTCAAAGGTAGAAAATGGCTCAATGATATTAATGCACCCGACAGAACCTTCTTCCGAAGGGTTGGAAACAATGATAACACGAATAATTTCAAAAGGATACAAGCTTGGTACTGTCGGAGAACTCATGAGCGAGGAGCGTATCTACTAAAGAAGCGCGCTATTAGATATGCTATTGAGCTTCAGTATTCACAGCAGAGGTTTGAATCACTGTTGAATCCGGTATTCAAGTATTGTAGGTCTTTGAATAGGTTTTAGTAGGCTTAATATTAAGCCAAAGCTGAGGGGCTGCAAAACCTTTCTCTTTGAATGGATATTTCATCATTTCAGCCCATAAAATTCAATAGCTATGGTTTTGCTTTGAGCATTAAAGTATAGAGGCGCTAAGTTATGAAAAAGACAATTATTAATCAAGCTATGGATAACCTTTTTGAAATTCTGCATGGGATTCGTTGTGATGCATCAGCTCCCCCCAGCGAGTACGCCTCTATTTATAATTGGATGAATGAATATGACGAATACAAGCAATGCGATGTCCTCTCTGGCTGCTATAAAATACTAAATGAAATTCTTGAAGATAACTATATTTCACTCTTAGAATATGAGCATTTAATGGCTTACATTATTTCGAAAACAAGGCTTTTAAACCATAGCGATGAGAACAAGCAGTAAGCAAAGGGCGCTTATAAAGGAGTCTTATAAAGCTTAGCTAAACTGGAAGTTAAGCCATTATACTGCCGCAGCTTATTCCATTAGAGCAGCATTTACTTTGGATACTCCTAAAAATCACAACAATATCTTTCACCCTAATGTTAAACCAATAACTGAGCTTGAGTTTATATAATATGTTCTATTTTAGATACCAATATACATAGAAGTTATTCTGTAGGAGGGTTTTCTTTATGAAGTATTCTTACACAAGCGCAGCGCAGCAGTACACACGCGATTATATAGGCCTTACAGATGAAGAAGTCAAAATCTCGAAGCAAAGGCATGGCGAGAATCGCATAAGTAAAAAAACCCGCAAAGGGTTCATGCGAAGTTTTTTCGAAAGCTTTGGCGACCCAATGATTAAAGTCCTGCTTGCAGCATTAGCTATAAATATAATTTTCCTCTCCAGCAATGCAAACTGGTTTGAATCTGCAGGAATTGCGCTTGCAATACTGCTCGCTACTTTGGTATCGACAATTTCCGAGTATGGAAGCGAATCTGCTTTTGAAAGGCTGCAAGAGGAAGCTGCAAGGATACAAAGCCGCGTGCAGCGCTCAGACGGGTTAAAAGAGCTCCCAATAGAAGAAATAGTAGTTGGCGATTTAGTGCTGCTCCAGGCAGGAGACCGCATCCCTGCAGACGGCTATATGATAAAAGGGCAAATCGAAGTTGATCAATCCGCATTGAACGGCGAAAGCAAAGAAATAAAGAAGTTTCCCGAGCCGCAAACAGACAATACTGCTAAAGACGGCTTTTTATCTCCATGCAAAGTTTTTGCAGGCAGCATAGTCTGCGCCGGAGAAGGGCTTATGCAAGTATCACGTGTTGGCGACAAAACCTTTTATGGCCGTATTGGTGTTGAAATTCAGGAAGAAACAAGAGAAAGCCCCCTCCGCTATCGCCTTAAAGCACTGGCAAAAAATATAGGCAGGTTTGGCTACATAGCTGCAATTATATCTGCGTTTGTGTTTTTATTCAATTTTGTAATCATTGATAATAACTTCGATTCCGAATTGATTCTGAAGATGGTTACAACCTGGGATGTCATTTTTCCTTTACTTCTTCAAGCATGCACACTTGCAGTTACAGTTGTTGTAATGGCTGTACCAGAAGGTTTACCGATGATGATTACTGTTGTTCTTTCTGCCAATATGAAACGGATGCTAAAAAACAATGTGCTTGTTCGCAAGCTTATAGGAATTGAGACTGCAGGCAGCGTTAATATCCTTTTTACAGATAAAACCGGAACATTGACTGTAGGCCGCCTCGAAGTCGAATTATTTATAAGCGGTTCAGGCAAAGTCTGGGACGGTGAAATGCTATATAGAGACAACTCGCCTCTTTCCGGGATTCTTAAAGATGCACTCACCTATAATTCAGCTGCAACATTAAATCATGACGGCACAGCCATTGGGGGGAATGCCACAGACAGAGCAGCTTTAGAATTCGCAGCTAAGCTTAAAGGTGGCCGCTCTAATCTGCAAAGCTCCATCATTTTGCCCTTTACAAGCGAGAATAAAATGATGTTATCTGCAGTTAAGGGAGGCTGGGATGTAATGCTTGTTAAAGGCGCACCTGAAAAACTGCTTCCACTTTGCACGCAATACTATAATGAAGCAGGGCACCTTAACCTGTTTATTGACCATTCAAAGGTAGAAAGGTTAATGCATTATTTTGCACAAAAGGCTATGCGGATAATAGCAGTAGCAGTTGCAGAACCGGGGAAGGCTCCGTTACACAATCTCAAACTTATAGGGCTGCTTGCTATTCGTGATAGAATGCGCCCGGAGGCCTTGAAGGCTATTACACAAGTACAAGCTGCCGGTATCCAAACTGTAATGATAACAGGTGATTCGCGCACAACTGCAATAGCTATTGCACGAGAAGCAAAGCTGCTGCAATCTGCAGAACAAGCTGTGCTTACCTCTGAAGAAATGAACAGACTTTCTGATAAAGAACTATCACATTTGCTTCCGCAGCTAAGAGTTGTCGCGCGAGCGCTCCCAACTGACAAAAGCCGACTCGTCCGTGTTGCGCAGGATATGGGGCTGGTCGTAGGTATGACCGGCGATGGCGTAAATGATGCGCCAGCTCTCAAAAAGGCTGATATCGGCTTTGCTATGGGCAGCG
>JAKJBL010000119.1:0-236 GCA_022707005.1 Bacillota bacterium
TAAGGCGTTTGTAAATTGCAAGTTTAATAGCCCTTAAATACACAACAGCGCTGATGTTTATTATATTGACTTGCTGCCGGCATGTTTTTTGCGCCTAAAATGCTTGCTTGAGCTTTTCGTCAGGGAAGTCCGCCTCAAATACAAGCTCTGCAGGCCCGCTCATATAAATTGTGTCGTTTTCATCCCACTCAATAAAGAGCTTCCCTAAGGGCAGGTGCATATTGACGCATCTTTCG
>JAKJBL010000119.1:312-2866 GCA_022707005.1 Bacillota bacterium
TACAACCTTAAAAAAGCTTACATTTGTGCCTTCCGGGAAAAGCGCGTGCTTTTCAATTGCAGGACCGTATGTTCTTAAGTCGAAGTCCTCCGGCTCAGCCACAGGTACAGCAGTAACAGGCACGCCAACGCGTACAGATGAAAAACAGAATTCCCGCCCGAGCGCAGTAAGCGTGCTGTTTTGGCAAGGACTGCCTTTGACAGGGATTTGCTCGCATTTAAAGTTCGGCTTGCCCATGTTTACGCGCACTGCCTCAACCCTGCCGCTTTCGTCTAAAATGAGTTCCGGCAGGATAGGACCTGAAAGCGTCTCTATTTCAAATGTTTTTGCGCTTGTAAGCCCTGCCTCATATAAATATTTTGCAAAGACGCGTATTCCGTTTCCGCACATTTCAGCCTCTGAGCCGTCAGCATTGAAAATCCGCATTTTAAATGCTGCAGTTTTTGAAGGCAGCAGTACAAGCAGGCCGTCAGCGCCAACTCCCGTTTGTCTGTGGCAAAGCACCTTTGCAGCATAACCATAGTCAAGCTCGTTATTGAAGCGGCCGTCAACTATAATAAAATCGTTTCCAAGCCCATGCCCTTTTACAAAATGCATTTCTGCCTCCATAATATTTGCTCTAAGGTATTATACTCTAAGGCAGCTGAAATTGCACAGCCAAATTCTTATACTATACAAACCTGCTTCTTAAGAGTATCATATTTGTGATGATTTTTAAGGGGGGCATTAAAATGCTTCACTTTATTTTTAACCCTATTGCAGGTCACGGAATTTCCCAAAAGAAATTTAAAGAACTCGAGGAGCTTTTAAAAAAGCACGGCATAGAGTACACAGTAAGCTGCTCGGAATATCCGGGCCATAGCCATGCCCTTACGCAGCAGGCAGTAAAAGACGGCCGCGAAATTATTGTTGCAGCAGGCGGAGACGGTACTGTACGCGAGGTTGCGCACGAACTTGTAGGCAAAGGCGTAACTATGGGGATTTTCCCTTGCGGCACAGGCAACGACCTTGCGCGCACTCTTAATATCCCGCAGGATACCATAGAGGCGCTCGATGTTCTCTTAAATGGCGAAGCGCGTGAAATAGATGCTGCTAAGGCAAATGACGACCTCTATTTTAACGTTGCAGGGTTTGGCTTTGATGTTGATGTGCTAATAAACACGGAACGTTTCAAAAAACGCTTTAAAGGGCTTACCGCATACGTGCTCGGGCTCTTCAGCGCTTTGTTCGGGCTTAAACTCAGCCGTGTGCGCATAACTTCGCCTGAAGAGACTTTTGAATGCAGCGCGCTTTTAGTTGCAGCCTGCAATGGCACCCACTTTGGCGGCGGCATGAACGTAGCGCCAAAAGCAGACACTTCTGACGGGCTCCTCGATATTTGCGTAATAAGCGATGTAACGCGGCTAACCGTAATTTCTGTGCTTTCAAAATTTATTAAAGGGCGGCATTTAGCACTGCCTATGGTAAAGTATTTTAAAACCACTCAAATAAGCGTCGAAAGCGAGCGTCCGCTGCAGCTGCAGCTTGATGGCGAAGTCATTGGGAGCACGCCTGTTACATTCAAGGTGCTGCCGAAGGCGCTTTTAATAAAGACCGGCAAAACGCCTTAACTGCTGCTTGTTCCAAAGGCATCTTCTTGGCAAAACAAAAACGCCTCACAAAAGGCGTTTTATTTGTTTTAAACAGCTTAAGTCTTTCTTATTCTAATCCAAAAGCCGCCGTTTTGAGTTGGGATATACCTATGGAAGCCTTGCAGATGTCTTGGGGGCACAGGCTTAAACTCGCCAGGAACTGCAGTTATACTGTATGTGTCACTGCCAACGCGCATAAAGCCTTCAAGATATATCCCTTTAGCCTCGGGTCTGTCAACGCGTATCCAGACAGAGCCGGGGAATTGCCTCGGGAACGGGTTTGCAACCCGGCTTGGCAGATTGCGCCTGTTTCTGTTCCATACAGGCGTTGCCTCCTGTTCAAACTTCCCTGTTACAAGCGCGTCCGCTTCCCTTTGCCATGCTGCTGCAGCTCTTGAGAGCGGACCCTTTTCGGGCAGATCTTCTTGAGTTAAGTCTTCCTCAGTTTCCGGGAAAAAGTTTTTAGCCTCGTTTAAAATACGCTTTAATGCCGCGCTTTCACCAGGCACCTGCTGTTCTTCGGCTGGCGCAGGGGCTGTTTGCGCCGCATTTTGGTTTGCTGCCAAGTCTTCATTGTTTTCTGCATTTATCATTTCAAGCGCACGGCGCGCTTCTTCCTTAGCTAAGCGCAGGCATTGCGGCATGGTGCCTTGGGGTTGTGCAGCGGGGCGGTTGTTTTGGCTGCTGCTCATGCCTGCATCATTTTGGAATCCTGTAAAGGGTACAGTATTTTGTACAGCGCCTTGCATGTTCATCCCTTGCTCAGGCATAAGCTGCGGCATTGGCATGGGTGTTGGCACAGGCCGCGGCATTGGCGCAGGTGTCGGCATTGGCGCAGGTGTTGGCGTGGGTATTGGCTGCGGCATTGGTCGGGGCACAGGCGCAGGTGTTGGTACAGGCTGCGGCATTGGTGTTGGCACAGG
>JAKJBL010000011.1:0-2365 GCA_022707005.1 Bacillota bacterium
ATCCCTTCTATTCTTGCTTCCATTCTTCATCACCGTAACCATTATACCTCGATTACGACGATTTCGGGAGTAGAACCGCCGGATATGCCTGACACACATTTTAATGACATATTTGGTACAAGATTATCCATAAGAGTTACGCAAGTTTGGTATGATATGTTCAAAATTGCAGTGTATAAAATATGTAGGATTATCGGACAGAATCAGGAGGGCAACATTATGGAACATGATTATTGGTATGAAGATCAAAAACAGCAACACCTTGGCGGGTCAAGATACAGGCCTGCAGGCAGAAAGATAAGTTTTGCTGCTTTGATTATCTGCATGATTATAACAGCGCTTATTGGCGGACTCGCAGGCGGGTATTATATGCACACTTTAAGCGGCCGTATACAACCGGAGCCTACGCCTCAGGCGACCCAGCCAAACTCTGCGCCAGCTGCTGCAGTACCCGAACTCCCAACCCCAGTTGAAAGCAAAACTGCTAAAGGCAATGCTGAGGGCTATACGAAAACCGAAATCGTACAACTTGCTGCTCCTTCAATAGTTGGGATAGGAGTCGAAGGTACTTCTGTAGATTGGTACGGGCGCAACAGAATAACATCCGGCAGCGGAAGCGGCGTAATCGTTTCAAACGATGGCTATATTATTACAAATGACCATGTTGTAGCTGGCGCTGAAAAAATTAAGGTCTACCTTGACAACGACACCGAGTATGATGCTGCGCTTGTAGGTACTGATTCAAGAACCGACCTTGCGGTAATAAAAATTGAAACCTCAGGTCTGACACCTGTTGTAATGGGAAATTCAGATGCCCTGCTTGTGGGCGAAGATGTAATTGCTATTGGCAACCCTTTAGGTGAACTTCGGGGTACAGCGACAAGCGGGATGGTAAGCGCTCTATCTCGGACTATAACAATCGGGAACAGGGAAATGACACTGCTCCAAACAGATGCAGCAATAAACCCAGGCAATTCCGGCGGTGGACTCTTTAATGCAAAAGCAGAGCTGATTGGTATAATAAATGCAAAAATTGCTTCTGTAGCTACTGAAGGTTTAGGGTTTGCAATTCCGGTAAACAGCGCAAGGCGAACAATTAAAGATTTAATCGATTTGGGATATGTTAGCGGAAGAGCGTATCTTGGTGTTTACACCCGAAATGTTGCCCTCACCCAAAGCGGTGGCAAGAGCGGAATTTTTGATTTCTATGGAGAACCTGAAAACATAGAAACACGCGTACAAGTCACTGAGGTTGCACCAAACAGCGCTGCTGAATCAGCAGGAATAAAGGCTGGTGACCTAATCTTGCAACTTGATGAAGCAACTATTACCACAGGAAATGAACTTGCTGCCGCAATAGCTGAATATAATGCAGGCGATATGGCAATCATAAAGCTACAACGGGACAAAGAGGAACTTCAAGTCACAGTTAAATTTGGAGAACTCATCCCTAATTAAGGTCATATCGTCCAAAGGGCGATGACATACCCCCAACCATCCTTAGTAAGGCAGCGCCCGGTTCCCCCCGGGCGCTGCCGTATAATCTCTTTATGAGCCAGCTAAGCAGTAAATAAAGGAGACATAATCAAGTCTTAGTTATAGTCTGCCTGTCTTCAAACGGATGCTTGACAGGAACAGCATCACGCGTTGTTTGCGATACAGGCATACTTAGCCTTCGGAGTTCTTCTATTCGATAATCCAGTTCAGTATACTGCTGCCTAAGCTTAAAAAGCTCATCAGCCATGTTTAAAGCCCCAAGCAAAATACAAGTGCTCGTACCCAGAGAAGGGTGAGTCTGTTGGGCTTTTTCGATTTTCTCATCGACATAGGCAGCAACACTTTTTATATACGTTTCGTCTTCGGTACCGCATAAATGGAGCGTCTGCCCAGCGACATGGACTGTAACACGTGTCTTCTGCATAGCTAACCCCCATAAAATCCTATAATATAATAATTATAATGCGTGCTAAAGACCAATGCAAGGAAATGGATAGATTTACAACAGGCTTTGCCTTAATTAACCTATGACTTAACCCAAAAGCAGTATAGTGATTACAGGAGATGTTATGATATAATCGAATTTATTAAACACATGCGTAATTTACGGTTAAATTGACTTCCATACAATAACCAAAATGAAATGAGGCTTGCGGCGTTTATGGGATGGATTGAAAAGCTTTTCGAAGGTGTCCTGGCTTTTAGAGCGGAACACGCAATAATGTATGCAATAGGCGGTTTGCTCATTTATTTAGCGATAGCTAAAGATTATGAACCCATGCTGCTTCTGCCAATTGGGTTTGGCGCAATTGTTGTGAACCTGCCGTTTGCATTTATTTGGGGCTCGCCAATAGGAGAAGTCGGGTTG
>JAKJBL010000011.1:2375-23989 GCA_022707005.1 Bacillota bacterium
GGGTATTTTGACTGAAATGTTTCCAGCGTTTATTTTTATTGGCATTGGAGCTATGACGGACTTCAGACCATTGTTTGCAACCCCCAAAATGATGTTTTTCGGTGCTGCCGCACAATTTGGAATCTTTTTTACAATTCTCGCTGTACTTGGGCTTAACAACCTGTTTCCTGAGCTTGGGTACACTCTTAAGGAAGCTGCTGCAATCGGCATTATTGGAGCTGCGGATGGCCCTACGTCAATTGTCGTTGCTTCCCAATTTGCACCGCGCCTTGTCGGCCCAATAACTGTGGTCGCGTATTCTTACATGTCGCTTGTACCAATTATACAACCCCCCGTTATTAGGCTTTTGACAACAAAGCAAGAGCGCAGAATAAGAATGCACTACGGTGAAGCAAACATAAAGAAATGGGTTATGGTGGTTTTCCCTATCGGCATAACTGTTCTTGCAGGTATTCTTGCCCCAATGAGCGTGCTGCTTATAGGGCTCTTAATGTTTGGGAATCTCCTTAGGGAAGCAGGTGTCGTAAACAGGCTTTTCAACGCCGCTCAAAACGAGCTTGCAAATATTGTCACACTCCTGTTAGGTATAACTATTGGTGCCACTATGCGCTATGATGAATTTTTAACATGGAGGACCCTCTCAATCTTAGCGCTCGGCCTAGTTGCATTTATTTTTGATACAGCGGGAGGCGTCCTCTTTGCCAAACTAATCAACCTATTCTCAAAAGACAAAGTAAACCCAATGGTAGGCGCTGCCGGCATATCCGCCTTCCCTATGGCATCGCGTATTGTTCAGCGTATGGCAAAAGCTGAAGACCCGCAGAATTTCATTCTAATGCAGGCTGCTGGAGCAAATGTCGCAGGGCAGCTTGGCTCTGTTATTGCAGGAAGCATTATACTCGGCATTACACCTTGGCTGGTTACATTGTTGGGAGGTTAACATGAACGTAATGGAAGCAGGTCTCTACTTAATGGCGTTAGGCTTATTTGGAGTGTTTCTTTCTTTAATTGTTTTTTATATATTTATTAAGCTTCTCTTGCGCCTTTCTCGCGGAAGAAGCAGGTAATGAATAGAATTCGAGTATATCAAGTATAATGCTGCTCAAATTGTAGGCTGCAAAACAAATAAAGCATAATAGCCGTTTAACAGCCTTAAGCATAAAACTGATGATTATAGCGTTGTTTAGGTATCAATATTGCATATACTTATAAAGGGGTGTAAAATGCATAACAAACTTAAAGAAATCATTTCTGATGGCAGACAGGCGCTTGGGATGTTCCTCGAACTGGAAGGTCATTTAGCGGCAGAATGTCTTGGATTATCCGGCTTGGACTTTTTTATTGCAGATGCAGAACATGGTACATTCGATGTAAAAAGTGCAGCAGCTGCAATAATCGCAGGGAGATTAAGAGGGATTGAGCCATTAGTGCGCACACAGGATTCAACGCGTTCGTCTGTACTAAAAATGCTTGATATTGGCGCAGCTGGGCTTATTGTACCCTATATTCAAGATTTAGATGAAGTTAAACGCCTTGTTGAATTTGCAAAATATGCACCTTTAGGCAGCAGAGGTTTTGCCTGGACACGCTCAGCGGGTTTTGGTAAAGATGCAGCTTCACCTAAACTCGAAGAGCATTTTAACATCTGTAATGCTCAAACATTGCTCATCCCGCAATGCGAAACTGCAGGCTGCCTTGCTCAAGTTGAAAGAATCGCGGACCTTGCTGGGGTAGATGGAATCTTCGTTGGCCCATACGACCTTTCAATTGCGCTTGGCGTGCCTGGAGAATTATTTTCGCCTATTTTGCAGTCTGCCATAAATAGAATTCTTGAAGCGTGCAAATCTTCAGGTAAGCTTGCTTTTATATATGCTGGTGATGTTCCTACAGCAAAACAACGCTTTGAAGAAGGCTTTGATGCAGTTGCCTGCGGTATGGATGTGTTATGCCTTATGGAGGCTGTGCAAAAACTTGTAGCCAATGTCAAAGGTTAATGTCAGCATTTTCGCTGGCTTCGCTTTTATGAAATACGGCCTTGATAATATACTTGGAGGTAGATAAATGCTAAAGACGGACATTATGCGCGCTTTGTTGCTTTCTTTGGGTGCAGGCCTTTCAACGCTGCTTGGCGCACTTGTTGTCGTTTTTACAAAAAAGAAAAGTGAAAAGCTTGTAACCGTTTCTTTAGGGTTCGCTGCAGGTGTAATGGTGAGCGTTTCTTTTTTAGATATGCTGCCTCTTGCGACTGACCTGCTGGCGCAACAGTACAATAAGGCGACTGGGGTTGTAATAAGCGTTGCTTCGCTGCTTCTTGGTGTTGGAATTGCTTCAGGGCTTGATAAGCTGGTGCCGCACGAGCATGGCAAAACCGAAGGCGAAAACTCGCATGGCAATATATACAGGCTTGGCATGATGTCAATGCTGGCAATTGCAGTGCACAACTTTCCTGAGGGCATCGCTACCTTTATGGCCGGTATGAGCAACCCGTCAATCGGGCTTACAATTGCAGTTGCGATTGCGCTACATAATATACCCGAAGGCATATCGGTTGCAATGCCGATTTATTTTGCAACAGGCAATAAAAAACGTGCCTTCCTGTATACTTTGCTATCCGGTATTTCTGAACCTGTTGGTGCTTTATTGGCATATTCTGTTTTGCAGCCGTTTATCAGCAACACATTGCTTGGTGTTCTGTTTTCTATTGTTGCTGGAATAATGCTCTATATCTCAATTGAAGAACTTATTCCCTCATCACGCCAATACGGGTTTACACGGTTAGCCCTGACTGCTACTTTCGCAGGTATTTGCCTTATGCCGTTGACACATGTAATAGGTGCCTAAATGCGTTTAAAGCCAATTTTAAAGCTGTTCATTTCATCTTTGGTTGTACTCCTAGCAGCTGTTGTTTTCTTTTTGTTTAAGACTGCTTCCCAAGAAGTCGAACCGCAGCAACCTCTGGATATTACATTTCCAGAAGATGACTTAGCTCTAACAACGCAAGACTCTTCTGAATACTCTGTGAACTTACAGCCTGCTAAAGAAATTGATAAAAAAAGCACGCCCAGTCCTGTGCCGCAAATAAGCACACCTAATCAAGAAGAGCTGCACCCTTCAACGCCCTCCCCAAGACCTGCGCAAACCAAAACACCCGTTCCTAATGCTCAGATGCCCCAGGAGATTTTAAAGGGGCTTGTAATTGGCATAGACCCCGGACATCAAGCACATGACAACGATGAGCTTGAACCCGTTGCGCCCGGCTCATCCAAACAAAAAAAGAAAGTGTCAGCCGGAACTTATGGAAGATTTACAGGCACACGTGAACATGAAGTCAACCTAAGCGTAGGACTTTTATTAAGGGACTTACTAAAAGAGTCAGGCGCATCAGTTATAATGACTCGCGAAACAGCAGATGTTAATATCTCAAACGCTGAGCGGGCAAAGCTCTTCAACAAAAACAATGTTGATTTGGCTATACGCCTCCATTGCAATGGCTCAAATGATAACCAGGTAAAAGGCGCCTTCATGCTGATACCAAAAACAAATCCGTACCTGGAAGATTGTAAGCTTAGCGCAAAATATGTTCTTTCGTCGTATTCAAAGCATACTGGTATAAGCATAGATCGCGGTATAGTAACCCGAAGCGATCAGACCGGCTTTAACTGGTGCGAAAGACCAATAATAAACATTGAAATGGGGCATATGACTAATAAAGAAGAAGACATCAAGCTCTCGGATACATCCTTCCAAAAAAAGATGGCCAGCGGAATATACTATGGTATTATTGAGTATTTTAAGCGGAAGGGCGCGGCGCAGTAACGAATATCTGACTCTGCTTTCCTAAGCAAAAGGAAGGTTTAGTTGCAAGGAGGAAGGAACATGCAAAAACGAATAATCTCTGTGGCAGTTTGCATTATGCTAATGCTCGCAACTAATGGCTGCACAAGAAGAGTCAGTGAAGCCTTCAATGAGAAGGATGTGATCTCGAGAGCAGAAAGCACTGTGCTGCTCATTAATGCAGGTGAATTTGATAAACTCAGCGATACGGCGGTGAGGGAAGAACTGCGCGATGTGCTCTCATCTGAAGCGCTTATGCTTGGGGCTGAAACCATGCTGGCTGAAGCAGGGAGCTTTGTAGAATTTGGCCAAAGCGCAGTTGTCGGTGAAATGGATAAGAATAGCGGTGAAGAATATGCAGTAGTTGTACTTCAAGCAAAATATGAGAAGAAAGCTCTGGTATATACAATTGCCTTTGATACAGATTTATGGATAGTCGGTCTTTATATCAAATAATAAGAAACTTTAATGTTGAAAAGTAAAGTGGCGTCAGCCGCTTTTTTTTGCCTGAGAGTACTCGCCATCTTCAAAGCCTTTACAAAGAGCCCCCCTGGGCGCATAATGGTTAGCGTATAGCAGGAGGTCCATACATGCTAAAAAGATTGGCTGCATATATAGGGGAATACAAAAAACAGACTCTGCTTACTCCGGTGATGATAATCTTCGAGGTGTCTCTTGAGGTAGCAATCCCATTTTTAATGGCTCGCATTATAAATATAGGAATTGCGAACTCAGATACCTCATATATCACAACTACAGGATTGACGATGATTGGCATAGCTCTGTTTTCCCTTTTATTCGGCGCTTTAGCAGCAAGGTTTTCATCCACAGCAGCTGCTGGTTTTGCAAAAAACCTCCGCGCTGCCCTTTTTAGCAGCGTCCAGGAATTCTCATTTGCAAACCTTGATAAGTTCAGCACTGCAAGCCTTGTTACCAGGTTGACTACGGATGTCACGAACGCGCAAAATACTTTTATGATGCTCATACGGATGGCAGTGCGCGCGCCGCTCATGCTTTTAAGTTCAATCCTTATGACAATTTCCATCAACTCAAGTCTTGCTGTGATTTTTCTGCTTGCTTCACCTTTGTTAGGTGCAATCCTTGCATGGGTAATCTCAATCGCACACCCGCGTTTTTTAAAGATGCTCAAGCAATACGACAAAATGAATGCAGTGGTTCAAGAGAACCTTATCGGCATACGGGTTGTGAAAGCCTTTGTCCGCGAAAACCATGAGACCGAAAAATTTACAGATGCCTCAAACCGTGTACGGCAACTGCAGTTTGAAGCTGAACGAGTTGTTGTGTGGACGATGCCTATAATGCAGTTTGTCATTTATGCCTGCATGCTTGCAATTGCCTGGTTCGGCGGCGTAAAGGTCATAAAAGGGACAATGCTTACAGGGGATTTGATGAGCTTTATGAGCTACGCCATGCAAATTTTGATTTCGCTTATGATGCTGAGCATGGTTTTTGTTATGGTAATTATAACAAGGGCTTCCTATGAAAGAATCCTCGAGGTGCTTGATGAAGAGCCCACAATCCAAAACCCGGTCGACGGCGGACTTACTTCAGTTAATGACGGCAGCATAGAGTTTTCCTCTGTCAGCTTCAGCTACAGCATAGGAAGTGAAGAAAAAACACTTAAGGATATAGAGCTTAATATTCAACCAGGGGAAACAGTAGGAATTATTGGCGCAACAGGTTCAGCGAAAACTACCCTTGTGCAGCTCATTCCAAGATTATATGATGTCCAGTCAGGCAGCGTGCATGTCGGAGGGCATGACGTACGAGAATACAATTTGCAAACTTTACGGGATGCGGTTGCAATGGTTTTGCAAAACAACGTGCTTTTTTCAGGCACCATCCGAGAAAACCTTAAATGGGGCAATGAACATGCAACAGAAGAGGATATTTCTAAGGTGTGCCGCATAGCGCAGGCACATGATTTTATACTCAGTTTTCCTGATGGATATGATACAAACCTGGGTCAGGGCGGGGTTAATCTCTCAGGCGGACAAAAGCAGCGGCTCTGTATAGCCCGAGCCTTGCTCAAAAATCCAAAAATAATGCTTTTGGATGATAGCTTGAGTGCAGTTGATACAGCAACAGACAATTTAATACGAACAGGACTCCGAAAACACCTAAAAGGAATGACTGTCTTAATAATTGCCCAGCGTATTGCCTCAGTTATGGATGCAGATAAAATAATCGTGCTGGATGAAGGGACTATATCTACTGTTGGTACGCATGCAGACTTAATGCGTTCAAGCGAAATTTACAGCGAAGTCTATTTCTCCCAACGCAAAGGGGTGGATGAACATGGAGCATAAAAGACGCGCGAGCTTCAAAAATCCTGAAAATGCTTTAGCATCCCTGAGACGAATCTTTAGCTATATGAGCGTTTATAAATGGAGGCTTGTACTTGTTTCTCTTTGTGTGCTCATTAGTTCTGGCGCTGCTGTTGCCAGCAACTATTTTCTAAAGCCTCTTATAAACGAATACATCCTCCCTTTGGTCGGCCAAAACACAGTGGATTTTTCAAATCTCGCACGCTTAATTGGCTTAATGGCAGCCTTTTATGCAGCCGGGGTAGCTGCGAGCTATCTTTTAAACAGGCTAATGGTTGAAATCTCGGTTGGTGTCCTAAGTTCAATCCGCAATGAAATGTTTGAACATATGCAAAAGCTCCCCATCAGTTATTTTGATAAACATACGCATGGCGAGTTAATGAGCAGGTACACCAATGATACGGATGCATTGCGGCAGCTGCTCCGAGAAGGTCTGATTCAGCTTGTTTCTGCAACAGTCGGTCTTATTAGCACTGTTGTTGTAATGCTTTATTTAAGCCCTATACTTACTGCATTAGCAGCTGCGGTTGTCTCAATTATGGCTTTAACAGTCAAGTTTTTAGGCAAAAAAAGCGGAACGTTTTTTAGGAGTCAGCAAAAGGTCATAGGAGATACAAACGGCTATATCGAGGAAATGATAACCGGGCAAAAGGTTGTTAAAGTCTTTTCTTACGAAGAGAAATCAAAAGAGCGGTTCAATGTTTTAAATTCCGAGCTTTTTAAGTCTGCACAAGGCGCGAGCACATATGCAAGTATGCTTATGCCAATTCTCGTAAACCTTTCCTATACACACTATGCCCTGACAGCAATGGCGGGCGGCCTGCTTACAGTTCTTGGAATGCTCGATTTAGGCACGCTGGCTTCCTTTTTGCAATATACTCGTTCATTATCTCAGCCAATTTCACAGCTCTCCCAGCAATTCCATTTTGTTATGCATGCGTTAGCTGGAGCAGAGCACATATTTAAGCTTCTTGACCAGCCCCCTGAAGAGGATAATGGCACTGTAACCCTTGTGCAAGCGCAAAAGGATAAGACCGGGAACCTCGTTGAGGCATATGGGCATACCGGCATTTGGGCATGGAAGCACTCAAACGGTGACAACAGTGCATATACAGAGTTGTGCGGTGATGTTCGTTTTAAGGGCGTTACCTTTGGCTATGAGCCTGAAAAATCTGTTCTGCATGATTTGAGTTTATATGCAAAACCCGGGCAGAAGATTGCGTTTGTAGGCTCTACAGGTGCGGGCAAAACTACTATTACGAATCTTATAAACCGCTTCTATGAAGTTGATGTAGGAAGCATTCTATATGACGGCATCAATATAAAGGATATTTGCAAGCAGGATTTAAGAAGCTCGCTCGCAATGGTGCTGCAGGATACGCACCTTTTCTCTGGCAGCGTTATGGATAATATTCGCTACGGAAAACTTGAGGCAAGCGATGAAGAAGTGGTTTATGCTGCAAAGCTTGCAAATGCTCATTCATTTATTCGCCACCTCCCGAAAGGCTATCATACAATGCTAACAGGAGACGGAGCAAACCTTAGCCAAGGTCAGCGCCAGCTGCTGTCAATAGCACGGGCTGCACTTGCAGACCCTCCTGTACTTATACTTGATGAAGCCACAAGCTCTATTGATACGCGCACTGAGGCGCTTATTGAGCGCGGCATGGATAAACTGATGCAGGGAAGAACAGTTTTCGTAATTGCGCATCGGCTTTCTACAGTGCGAAATTCAAATGCAATAATGGTGCTTGAAGACGGTCGTATTCTTGAGCGCGGCGACCATGAAGATTTAATAAGTCAGCGAGGTTTGTATTATAAGCTCTACACAGGGGCTTTTGAGCTTAGTTAAAGGTTTTAGAACCCTTTCGTAATTGTACCGTCTGCATTAACGCTTAAATTATGGTTTATCCCAACTGCTGCTGCTACAGGCAAAGAAAGCAAAGCTACAGCCTCCAAACCTGTTTTACAAAGCCCTGCTTGAATGGCATTAATGATTCCCTGTGAGCGATCAGCTTCAGCCAAAATAAGAAGCAACTTAATTTCTTCATTGTCTTTATAATGCATTAACTCTTTTATACCCGTATTGCTCACATCAACAACCGTACCGCCGCCTGCGCCCGCGTTGTGTGCGTAGTGCATCGCTGTACTTATGCTATCAGGCTGTAGAGTCACTAGAATAAGTTCATGCTCATTAAAAAGAATACCTTCATCCGATACAAGTGAGGCATTGATAGTTGAAACTTCCTTAGCATCGGAACTGTCAGACTGCTCTGCAAACCGAAAGACAGCCTTGAGACCTTTAGAACTTAGAATAGGGACAAGGAACGAAATACCATGTCCTGGCTTATCCATCTCAAGCTCTCTTCTAAGCGCTTGAAGTGCTGCCTGGGCATGTTCAGCGCGTATATAAGAGATTATTACATCTTTTTCATCTACTTCAAGCCCGAGATAGCTTAAGATTTCCGAGCGGGCAGTACCTTTTGCGTGAATTACTAAATGGCTCAAAGCTTGATAAGAGCGGCTAACGCGCACAGCATTGCTGCTTTTGCCTCTGCTTACAAAACTTATGAGCGCAAATTTTACATCTTCTGCAGCCCCCTTTAGCAGGCCACCGGTACTTTCTGCGCGCGTAGCATCACTATTCATTCGTGTCCTCCAATTCATGCTGAAGCGGATTGTTTTCGCTAAGGCTTTGTGAGTTGAGCAAATCTTCTTCCTCAGCCTCTATCTCAGCTTCAATTTTAGTTAGTTCAGCAAACTCTGCTTCTGCCTTAACCCGCTTAATTTTAAAAACAAGCCCTAATAGCTGTATCGCTATAAGAGGAGCCATTGCAATCATAGCAACAGCCCCAAATGCATCTGTCAGCACGTTGCCCTTAACTGCCGTACAGGCGCCGAGTGCAAACGGAAGAACAAATGTTGAGGCCATTACGCCTGAGGCGACACCACCTGAATCAAATGCTATTGCAATAAAAATCGTATCAACATAATTCATTAGTAATAGTGCGAGCGCGTAACCGGGGATTAAGAACCATAAGATGTGGAGTCCTGTATATATTCTTAACATAGCAAGTCCAACGGCAACTGCAATACCTATTGAAAGCGTAACAAGCATAACCCTTTTGGGAATCAAGCCTGCCGTAATTCGCTCAATCTGCTGTGTTAAAACCCAAACTGCAGGCTCAGCCAATACAACTGTAAAGCCGAGTATTATCCCTGCCGGTATAATGACCCAGTTATAGCTTAAAGACGCAAGTTGTTCGCCAAGCTGACTGCCAGCCGGCAAAAATCCGTAATTTGCACCCAACAGGAATATAATCAGCCCTATATAAGTAAACAGAATGCCAACGCCCAGCCTTAAAAGCTTCCGCGGCGCAAGCTTTAAATACATGATTTGAAACAATAGAAAAATAATAATCATAGGGAGAAACGCAACAGCTACTTCTCTAGCCAGCCTTGGCAGAAGTGCGCTCAAACTAATGGAATTACCTAAATTATAAAAGGCACCGGACAAATCCTGCTTAAACACCAGCCCAAGCGCCAACATTGCCGCAATTGGACCTAAGGACATAAGGCCAACAAGGCCAAAGCTGTCATCCTCACTCTCCTTAGCTGAACTTGAGCGCATGTGGGCAAGCCCAATATATAAAGCCACAGCAAAAGGGACAGTCATAGGGCCGGTAGTTACACCACCCGAATCAAATGAGACTGGCAGTATATAACGTGATGAAAAGAACACAAGCGCAAAGACAATCGCGTACCCAACAAAAAGAATGCGTTTTAATGATAGATTATAGGCTGTACGCAAAAGCCCGATGCTTACAAATAATCCTGCACCTGCTGAAACCGTTACCAACAGTAAAGCCTTTGATACATAGGGGTTAATTATGCCGAACTGCTCTCCCAGAACATGCAAATCAGGTTCTGCCATGGTAATCATAAAGCCAATAAAGAACCCTACAATAACCAGGAAAATGTATCCCTTTGACTTTGCCAAAGTGTTTCCCATTAGTTCACCCATGGGCAGCACACCTATATCCGTCCCAAGCAAAAAAAGCGACAGACCGATTACAAGTAAAGCTGAGCCTGCAATAAACTTTGGAAGCATGCCCGGGGCAAGCGGTGCGATTGTATAATGAAGAATGATTATTATAAGCGTAACAGGAAGAACTGAGATTAAAACTTCTTTAAACTTGCCAAGCAACTGCATTAACTGTCTCCTCCACCACCGCAAGGTTCAGGAGAAGACCCAAGGCAGTCTATTTTGCCAAAAACCCCGTAAAAAGAGCAAATTGGCAGCTGGAAGACAATTCCGTGCGCATTTGTTCTAAGCCCTACAGCATCAAAAAGGTCTGCCTGAAGACTGTCTGCAGATTCTTTTTTTGTGACTATTAGAACAAAACTTCTGCGTGTTCCGACCGGTACATTAAACACTGCTTCCTTTGCAAGGACATGAATGCCTTTTCCATGCACTGCGGTAAAACTTAAAGCGCCCTTATCTTCGGCTATTGAGAGTACGTCTTTTATGTATTCTGCATCAACATTAGCAACTAAAAGCACATACCCTTCATAGTTTTGCTGTTTAACCAAAGCATGTTCAGGCATTACCAATTGAATCTTCCTCCGATACAATGCGTGTTGAAAACTTAACGCAAGCGCTGATTATGCGTTAGTTCGCTTTTATTATACAGATGGATTTAATCTAAAACAACCCGAAATCAGCAGTTAGCCAACTACTGCAGCTAATTCGATGCGAAGCGAACCCGTTTTTTGAGCCTTGGTTTTACCAATGGCTTGCCTATGCGCCCCTGCGTTTTAAGCCACTGTACAGTATCAAGCAGGGTCTGCTTTATTGGTCTTGGGTTATAGCCAAGCTCACGTGTTGCCTTGTCGTGAGAGAAGAGAGAATTGCTTTGCAAAGTATATATCGAATAGCGTGTAAAAAGCGGCGTCTGCTTTTTTAATTTATAGTATACTTCAGCGATTGGAGCAAAGAGCCTGACCAGCCAAAGCGGCAGCATGGTCTTTATTCTGCGCTTGCCTGAGATTTCATGCAGACTGTCGAGGATTTCCTTCACAGGGTAGTAGTTGTTTGACAGGATATAGCATTCGCCACGCTTGCCATTTTTGCAGCATGCCAAAATTCCATCTGCAACATCACGAACATCAACAAAATCATATCCGCCTTGAACGCATACATTTAAACGCCCTTCTAAATAATCCAAGACTATTTGAGTACCATGCCCATTGCCAAAATCGTACGGCCCAATGATTCCGGCAGGGTGTACAATACAGGCATTCAGCCCCTCATTAGCTGCTTCAAGCACTAGCTGTGTTGCTTCAGCCTTCGTTTTAGCATAAAGCCCACTGACATCATCCGGGCTGAATGTATCCGCTTCTGAAATAACCTTGCCATGCGGCAGTTCCGGTATTGCGTGAACTGAACTTATATAAACCAGTTTAGATACCTCGTGCTGTTTGCATAAATTGATTATATTCCTTGTGCCATTTACATTCACGTCGTATACAAGTGGGTCAAAGCTTGAAGTAATAGAAATGACGCCTGCGCAATGTATAACACATAGCTCGGCCCTTTCCGGGTTTGTAAAAAAGGGCTCCAGACTCTTTTCATCCGTTACATTGCCAGGTATAAGCTCAGGCTTTGTGCCAAGAATCCTGTGCGCTGCCTCAAGTTCATGCGGAAGCACAAGCGCACGCACAGCCGCGCACTCCTTTAATAAGCCTTGAATCACTGTGTTTCCCAAATGCCCTGCGGCGCCCGTAACAAGGTAAAGTGGCTGCATTTAACTCCTCCTGCTAAAATAGTATCTACGTTTATATTACACTAATGTACAATGCCGGGCAACGAACCTTTGTGAGAATTGAATGACCCAGATGTGTCTTTTTAAAAAGGGAAGCTTGACGCTGTCAATGTGACATGATTGAATATAATATAATAATATTATAAATTGAAAGGCTGGAATGTATGCTATTGCAATATTCTCGTAAATTTTGGATTAGACTTGGAAGAACGCTGCTTTTATTCAGCCTAGCTTGCGCCATTATTATTTTAGGCATAAGTAAAGGCAATTGCAATAATATTATACAAAAGAGAGGTACAACACGAACCGAGGCCTACAACGGGATGAGTCAGTTTGAACGCCAGGTTGCTGAGCAGGGTTTACGCCTTTTACCTTATGATCACCCTTTTGTAATCGCTTATGAAGGCGCGCATGGCATAAAAATAGATTCTTATATCGCTACTGTTGGAAAAGTCACTGTTTCCGGCGTACCATTTGAATTTGGCGGTGATGGTGCAATAAGCGGGTTTTCCGACAGATGGTGGAATACGACAAATGTCAGGCGATATCCGGTTCGCGGACTCGATTGTGCAGAGTACATAGTTTGGATTTATAAACAGTTAGGTTATGATTTACCCGATTCTTCAACATCCCTCTTTTTTGCAGGAAAAAGCGGAATAAGCCGAAATCTCCCGGGTATTAGAGAACATCTCGTACTTCCCTCCTTAGATGATGCCCTTATCGGCGATGTTGCCTATAACTCCGAAAGATATACATATCGCAGCGGACATGGCAGCCACACACAACTTTATTTCGGCACAGCAAACAAACTTGGAATCTCTCATGTTCTTAAAACAATGTATCCCGATTTTCCGTTAGATGCTCACTTGGTACTTGACTGCGGTTGGTCTGATGGCGCTTACTATTACGAGCTTATGCGTGCGCTTCGAGTCAGGGGTGCAAGAAGAAGTATGGCAGGAACAGGAGCCCTAAGACTGTATACAAGTGGACTAACCCTGAAACTGGGCATACGTTCCGCATTGAATCAAGGCTTGAAGCAAACAATAGGCTGCTTCAATATAAGCCGTCAAGCAAAGTTGAATATCCAATTAACATTTCACGTCCAATCATGAGGCCAGACGCCTAAGGCGTAACATAGCAGAACTCTTTTCAGGTTTATTGAATAAGAGCTGAACTTACGCCCCTTATGCTTACTTGCTGCAGCAGACAAACCTAACAACTATACCGGACTATTAAAATGACCTATACTATATACAGAATACGTATACTAATAATCATTTGACATGGAGGCCTATATGAAGCTCAACACTAAACGCACGGTTCTTGTTGGCCTTGGCTTTTTCTCAATCAGCGCTTTTTGGCAAGCATATGACAATATTATTCCTCTAATTTTACGCGACACATTTTCATTAGGAGACACATTAGCCGGATTCATTATGTCACTTGATAATATTCTTGCGCTCTTTATGCTACCTCTATTTGGTGCCTTAAGCGACAAAGCAAATCGGAGGATACCTTTCATTATTTTCGGCACAATTGCAGCTGTTGGCTGCACTGTGCTTATTCCTTTTGCTGCTAGGAGTCGTTCTCTTACATTGTTTTTTATTGTGCTTGGCGCTTTGCTTGTTGCTATGGGGACTTATCGCTCACCCGCTGTTGCACTAATGCCTGATATTACGCCAAAACCGCTTCGCAGCAAAGCAAATGCAATAATCAACCTCATGGGTGCGCTGGGGGGCGCTTATACCCTGCTGGCAAACACAATGCTGCTAAAGCAGTCATCAGATGGAGCAGCTCCTGATTATCTTCCTGTGTTTTTAGCTGTTGCAGCGCTTATGGCTGCAGCTGTGCTTGTGCTCACATTAACAATTAATGAAAAAAAGCTAGTTAAAGAAATGCAGGAAATCAACTATAGTGTTGACCCAACAGAAGAAATCAAGCTGACCGAAAAAGACGAAAAAGGGAATTTACCGCCTGATGTCAGGCGTAGTCTCTTCCTTATACTTGCCTCTGTTTCTTTTTGGTTTATGGGCTATAATGCTGTAACTACGGCCTTCACAAAATATGCGGCAACTGTCTGGGGGCAGCATGTAGGGCAAGCTTCAACATGCCTCCTGGTAGCTACGGTCGGAGCCATGGCTGCTTTTATACCAATAGGAATATTATCATCAAGAATAGGCCGGAAAAAGACTGTCCTTGTTGGGGTAACTCTGCTTTGTGCCTGCTTTGCTTCAGGAGCGCTTGTAGCGGAACGCTTTACGCCTGCTCTGTACATAATGTTCGCGCTTGTGGGCTTTGCTTGGGCTGCTATAAACGTAAACAGCTATCCTATGGTTGTTGAAATCAGCAAATTCGGCAATATAGGTCGATATACAGGCTATTACTATACTTTCTCGATGGCAGCCCAAATTGTAACCCCAATTCTTTCCGGTGCTTTGCTTGAACATGTTGGCTACCATACGCTTTTCCCATATGCTTCAATAATGGTTGCCCTTTCCTTCTTTACGATGTGTTTAACTAGGCATGGAGACAATAGACCTGCACAGCTGCAGACAAAGCTTGAAGCATTTGATGTGCAGGATTAAGAAAATTTATAAAAATTCTCTGCATAGTCGCTTAGCAAGATTAGAACATAGAGTATTTGTTTATCTTAGCGTTTAGTTTAAGTTGCAGTTTTCTTTTAGTGAATGCAAAACTCTAAGAGCTATGTCGGGTTTATTTGTTATTATTGCATCTATTTTAGCTAAAGCAAGCTTTTGCACAATAGATGGGTCATTTACAGTCCAAGCGTGAACTAAGAATCCCCTTTCGTGGCATGCTGATATTAACTCGGGAGTTCTAAGCGGGAACAGGTATTTGGGATGAAGTGCGCACGCGCCAAGTTCGGCTGCATATTTCCAGGGAGTTTTAATATTGGTTTTGTACAGCAACCCAACCTTAGCGCCATTATCCACATTCAGAAGCTTTGTTAAGACATCCCAGTTGAAAGAAGAATACAGAATCCGCCCCTGCATCTTGGTTTGTTGTTCAAGCTCAATAAGTTTATCCCACAGACCTTCATATATAATTTTATCGCATTTGAGCTCTACATTTATTTTAATATCTGTCTGCGCAATAAGCTCATATACCTCTTTAAGCGTTGGTATACGTTCCTGCGGATAGGCTTTAGAACCCTCTGAGAAATTGAATTTTTTAAGTTCAGCAAGCGTCATATCCTTGACATACCCGCTGCCATTTGAAGTGCGATTAACCTTCTCGTCATGAACTACAACAAGGCTGCCATCCCGGCTCATGTGCACATCAAGTTCAATGCCGTTTGCGCCCATTTCTGCAGCAAGTCCAAAAGCTGCAAGCGTATTCTCCGGCGCATACGCACTTGCGCCTCTATGAGCCCAAATTTGAGTAAGCATAGATGTCCCTTTTTATTGAGCTAAGTTGTACTGGCCATATCATAGCTTTCAGCCTTGATGTTCCCGCATTTAGTAACTCACAGCTTTTATTTGGTAGTTTTCAACTAAAGAAACGAAAAGCTGTCCAAGTTCAGGGTCAAACTGCTTGCCAAGGTTGCTGCGAATTTCATCAAGTGCTTCGTTAATGGGAATGGTTTCCTTGTAAGAACGCCGCGAAACCATTGCATCAAAGGAATCGACAATGCTAAGGCAGCGTGCTCCAATGGGAATGTTTTCACCGGCAATGCCGCGCGGATATCCCTTCCCGTCATAGCGCTCATGGTGTGATAGCACAACTGGGATAACATAATCAAGTGATGGCAAGTGACGAATCATTTCAATTGAACGCTCAACATGCCGGCGCATAATCCCGTGTTCGTCAGATGTGAGTTTGCCCTCTTTTGTAAGTATGGAATCCGGAATTCCGATTTTCCCTATATCATGCAGCAGGCCTGCTTGGCGTATTATTTCGACGTGTTCATCTGATAAACCTGCAGCTAAGGCAAGCTGTGAAGCATAAGAAGACACACATTGCGAATGGCTGAATGTATAGTGATCTTTTGCATCAATAGCAGCAGTAAGCGCATAAATTGTTGCAGTATATTCCTGAACGATTGCTGCTTTGCTTCGCTCATTATAGTATTCAGGCTGTGTGCTTGCTGTGCGCGTATATGTGAGAATCCCATTTTTGCCGTTCTTTTTTACTGAATAAACAGCTAAGTTGGCATATGAAAGCAGCTGGTCAGGGCTTGCAGCAGATGTCGGGTAAGAGCAGATACCTGCAGAGAATGTAAGGAACTTTTGCGTTGGGCCGCTTTCCTTTGACAAATAATCACTGAAACTTTGTTTAACAAAACCGGCAAGCTCCTCTGCATCTGAAGCACAGCTAAATGGCAATGATACTGCAAATTCTTTTCCTCCGTAGCGGGCGACAGTACCTTTGTTGCCTACTACTGCCTGCAGAATTCCTGCAAAATGCGACAGCAGGCAGTCGCCTTCGCCGCTGCCATAAAGCTCATTATATAGGCGGAAATCATCAAGGTTAAAAAGAATAACTGTTATGGAATGGGCGCGCGCACACTCAAAATCTTCTTCCAGCTGCTTATTAAAATAGCGGCGGTTGTAAAGCCCCGTAAGTGAATCTCTTTGTGCCTCTTTGTGGATTGTTTCATAAAGATTTGCATTCTTTATGGCTATAGAAACAATTGAAGCAACAGATTCAAGAAAACTAATCTCATCGTAGCTATATGGTTTGTGCGAATGCTTATCGGTTAAGAACGTTAGCCCTACAAGCTGGCTGTCACATTCAACAGGCAATACGAGAGAAACACCAAGCCCTTGCAGCGCCTGCTTTTCTGCTTCCCACATTGACTTATACTGCGTTTGGCGTGTAAATTCTGTGTAAAGCAATGCTTTGGAGTATTCCTTCATCCACAAAACCAGCGAGTTGTCATCACGAAGTACGAAACGCTTGCTCAAGCTTAAAGCGCTGGTTGTAGAGCGATAGCAATTTTCTTCTGGTGAATGCAGGCAAACATATATTTGTGATGCCGAAATAGATTCGCGCAGAAAATCAATATAAGCAGATATTATCTCATCGAGCTTAAGGGTTTTTGTAATACATAGCGAGAAGTTTTTCAGCTTATCTTCGCGAGCCACCTGTTCTTTAACAAAAAGCGAATTATGCATTAAATTGAACAGACTAAAAATCGCGATTGACATTATAGCATATAGAATTGATACTGCTATTGCTTAGTGCAAATATGCGCCAAAATATCTTACAAACAGTTTGTTCACTGGATTGAAACTGTATATAAGAACTAAAGTTGTCAAAAGAACAGATACTAAGTAAGATGAACCCCTTGAAGTAATCTGGCTTAGCGCGTACATCCGTTTTTTATAGAGAGCATAGTAAATGAATACTGCATTGACTGATGTTGCAAGAGTGTCAAGCGGTAAAGAGCCGATGAAAGAGATTGGAATTATATCTGAGACCGTAAGCAGAAACCCGCAAACAACACCTAAAACAAGCGGGCGCACTTGGGAGCGGCTCATAGTGCCGCTTTTTATGCTCTTTGCAAAAATGTATGCTGCGCTTGAAAGAATTCCGACTGCTATTGCAATTAAAATGGCTGTGCTCAAATGCACCTGATAGTCAAAGACTCTTTCGCCGCTGGATGTTGTGATTATCGGGTGCGAAATAAAAAAATCAAAATAATTGCCAACAAGTATAGCGAGCGTGCAAATGCCCCATATGCAAATTCCCGCAAAAGATACCTCAAACCAAAACGTCATATTAGGATACAATTCAAGCCGCATGAATAATGAACCGCTTGTCCACATCACAAACGCAACAAGCAAAGCCATGAACGCATATACAACCTGAGTCTTTTTTGCAGTGAGCAAAGTAAAAAACAAAAATGCGTTGCAGAGCAAACCTATTAGCGGTATTAATGTGAAGACAGTTTCATTTAACGACAGAAGCCTTCACCTCCTCTGCCGCGCTCGCCGTTTTGAATATATAACAGATTTATAATGTCTTCCTGGGGTGGGTTGATTTTTGAAAGTCTGCGCCCAAACCGGTGAGAAAACTCATTAAGCGTGCCGCGTTTAAGCAATGTAATTTGCAGAGGCTCAACACCTAAAAACCGCTTTAAATCGTTGTAATCATGGTCGTAATGCTTAAAATAGATTCCCATATGTTCGCGAATAAGCTGTTGATTTATTGCGCTGCGACTCTCATCTTCTTCTTCGATTTCAACATACATATGCATAAAAGAACGCTTTTCGTCATCGTATTGCTTTCGTGCACACCAATCAGCGATTGGGAGCCTTGAAATCCTGATAACTTTTTCTATTGCGCGCTGTGTAATTCTTGTAAACCCTGCAATATCAATAACAGTAGGTATTCTATCGATAAATTCAAACTGCGGCAGCGCTATTCCATCCTGCTCGTTTTTAAGGCGCAAACAGCGATACACATCTCCCACCCTGTAACGCATAAAAGCTCCGCCTTTTAGCACAGTTATAACAAGCTCGTAGTTTTCATTTGCAACAAGTTCATCCATTAAGAATGTGCGCGGAGTGTAGCTAGGGTCATTTAGGCTTCTTAGCATTTCCCCTTCAGGAATAAACTCATAAAAACAGGCATCAGGGAAAAAGACAAGACCATCCTTTTTCCATGTTTCAGTTGCAAGGCAGGTAGGCTCAGTCCCTCCTGCAATTTCAAGAGGCCTGCACCCCCAGGCGCGCTCCAGTTCATCCTTGAACAACGCTGAATCGTTTCCTACACATATTAAGCCATTTAAGCGGAATATATCCTTGGGATAGATTGGTGTGCCATCGCGATAACTGCGGTATTTTGCAAGCAGCACCCTAAAAAGCATCAAAGGATGCATAATCATCGGCTTGCGCTTTTCTCCGCCAGCTGTTTTTATATTAAAATTCTTGGTAATAGCATATATTATGCTGCTCATGCCAAAAAACAAGTCAACGCCCTTTTGCATGCTTTGCCTGAAGCCGACACGGTTTTGCTCTGTAAATGACATCTTTAGCGCATCTTTAATGGGCGGGAAAAACTGCAGATCCATTTCTGTGCTCATTGTAAGCGGAAGCAGGCCTGTGGCATAAGGTAAAGGAGCAAGCCCATAAAGCACGCGCTGTTTTGAATTTACATTAAATACCCCGCGTTCTTTAGCTGAAGCTAAGATTAATGACGCAAGCAAATTATTCTTATAAACTGAAAGCATTTGCTCTGTATATGGGGCAACCTTGGCAGGCCGGCTTCCGCTTTCCCAGGTGGTTTCCAGCCAAACTACGGGCGGCGCCGGCAGAAGCTCTTCTTGTTTTAACAGGAGAATATCCGCATAATCATCATAAGTAGTAAGAGGAACGGTTTTACGAAATTCTGTCACAGTTGAAGACGGAACTTTCCCCATTATTCTGCTGCCTAATTCGCAGCCTGCATAGAGTTCAAGCTGTTCCTGTAAAAGCCGAAACTGTATCTGCATGTATTGTTCAAGCGAAATATCAAGAAAACCGCAATACTTTTGCCAAATCTGGCTGCTATTAAGTTTTTTTAATTCCTGCTTGAATGTCATAGATGTTTCCTTCAACCCTTTTAGTTACGCTGCTTAAAAAACGCACTTATACTCTTGCGCGTTGGAAACAGAAAAGGTGTTTCCAGTTTATATTCGTCATATCCTTCAATATAGCGGGGAAACAGATACCTGTCCTGCACCCATATATATAATAAGTTTAGTAAAGGGAACAACACAAACGCTATTAAAAGCTCTTTTGTTCCGGCGTAAAGCCAAAGGAACAAATACATAAACAGCATGCACCAAGCAGCTGGATGTCTGCATAGCGCATAAGGTCCGTTTTTTTGCAGCTGTTGAGGTTCTGTGCTTGAATATGTACGCTTAGCAGGCAGTGCAACAAAAAGTATATAGAGCAGAGCCAACAGGAACCCAACAGCTACTATTCCGCTCACATACCTCAAAGCTTGAACTTTTTGGTTTACTGCAGGCAAAACGAGCCCAACCGTCGCAACGCTCAACAAACCTCCCCCCAACCAAAAAGCTATTGGCGCATAACGTATGCCCCGAATTTTACCTATATCGAACAAGAGCAAAAAAACAAATGAAACACTCCCTATAATAAGCCATATCATGTTTTTTGCGGCTGCTTAATAAAAGCAATTCCTACTGATGACGGGCCGCTGTGTATACCTATAGGAGGCCCGATATAATTTATTCTCAAGCTGGCAAGCTTATCTAAGTCTTTAATCATCTCGCAAAGCGTCTGCGCTCTGTGCAGATGGTCTCCATGACCGATGATTGCCGCTCTTCCCTTTTCTGCCTCACGGTCATATCTGCGCGCAAGCCATTTTAAACTCTCCCTCGCGTTTCGCTGTACACCAAGGCAATGCATGAGCCCATCGATAAAAGCCATTATTGGCCGAATCCCGAATGTGTCAGTCGCAAGAGGGCCCAGGCTCCCTACTCTGCCACCAAGGTGCGCACATTTTAAAGATTCGAGCATGCAGTAAACACAGGTGTTTGGCCTTAAAACATCGAGCTTTTCTATTATCGATGTTGCATCAAAGCCCTGCATAGCAAGATTTGCTGCCTCCTCAGCCAAAAGCCCCATTCCATGCGAAACAGATAATGAATCGTATACATGTATTGGGGCAGGGAAGCCATCTTCAAGCGCTATTTCTGCAGCAAGCTTAACAGCAGAAAATGAGCTTGAAAGTTTGGAGCTAAGAGTCAGAAAGATTATTTCTTTATTGCCATTATCAGATGCACGTTTAAATGCATTAATCAGCGCTTCTGTACTAGGAGGAGCGCTTGTAGGAAGTTTATCGGATGTTCGGAGTATTCTGTAGAGCTCAGGAGAATCAATTTCAACTTGGCTTAGGTATTGCCTGCCTTTATGAATAACATAATCAGGTACAAGATAGATTCCCTTGGCCCTTGCACAATCTTGCGTAATATCACAGCTTGTCTGCGCCATTATGCAAGCAGCTGGATTGGGACTCATAATAAACCCCTATAACTATGATTTATATAAAACAAAGAGTTTAATAATTATACAGAATAATAAGCGGTAAATCAACTTATTTTCGGCGTTTTTGTTATTTATATGATAAATACCTCGCATGAGACTGGTATAAGACCAAGATGTGAGAATGCCCTGAATTTTTCGACTAAAATGTCTGTTTTATGCATATCTAAATGTTAGATAAGACCGAAATAAGTAAAACAGTGATAACACCGAATAGAGGGTGATACATATATTTTAGTACTCGGACATGTATCTGCACCAAGCTAAAACGTGTAATTTAACAATCTAAGAACCGAATCCACTAGCAAGCGCATATCTTCACGGCAGTTCTTCTTTATGCCATCAAAATCTGTTATCTCACGAATTGAGGCAAAGACTGCTGTAAGCCCGTATTCATATACTGCTTCAAGCCCATCCCCAATTGCACCGCAAAGCGCAATGCAGGGCACATTTGCCGTTTTAGCACGCTTTGCAACACCTACAGGCACCTTTCCGTGTGCGCTCTGCCAGTCTATCCGACCTTCGCCTGTAAACACGATATCAGCATCTAAAAGCAAGTCATTAAACCCCGCAGCATCGAGGAGCAAATC
>JAKJBL010000120.1:0-334 GCA_022707005.1 Bacillota bacterium
GAAGAACGGGTGTAAAAATTGAAAGGCCCGAGAATCTGCTGCAGATAGAACGCCATCCTCTTTATATTATGGGGGAATAAGTATATTATATAGAGGTGGAAACACTTAGTTAAACAGTGACTCCCTATAGTTATGTGAATGCAGTTTTGTGTGCTTAACGGCACCATGTGCTGCCTGCCCGGCTATCCGAACAACGCATCCAAACACATGTAGAGCGCACCCAACCGGCAGGCACTCAATAAATATCTATATTAATCATAAAAAAGGAGTAAAAGATGAAAAGGTTTGCAGTTGTTTTGTTCATTGCAGTGTTTCTGTTTTCGGCGCTTGTCGG
>JAKJBL010000120.1:394-2744 GCA_022707005.1 Bacillota bacterium
CGCCGCCCGTGCCTACAGTGCCGCCTATCCCGCCGGACAGCATTTGGACATTAAAGGCGGATATCAATCACCGCCAGGTTTTAGAAGAAGGTTATTTTGCTGATTATACGGTTGAACTGGATTTTATAAAGCTCGATGGCGCTTATCCATCCGGGCAATACATCGGCGACATCTATATATCACTTAAGCTCGATGCGGAAGATTTTATCAAGGATATGCTTAAAAACCTGCCTGTGGGGGCTGTAAACATCAATTTTGATGCGCAGGGCTATGGCCTCCGAAACTCGATTCCCGTCCATGTGTTTGGCTTTACGGAGTTTCAAAAAGAAGGAACGCCCTGGCCTTCCGCGCATACAAAAAACAAGGATGGCGAGCAGATAAGCCCGGGTGCCGAGGAATACCTAGCGGATACAGCCTTCGCCATGGGCTTTGAATCTCTGCTCACTGCCGGGGCCGAGGGGAGCACTGGAGGCGGATCATTCAAGCTTGGCGACTTCTCCTTTAACGAAAGCGGCGATGAAGATATTAAGCTCCGCCTCATCATAGAACCGGATGCGGTATGGGGAAACGATTTCTACACGGGCACGGGTGGCACGCGCAATGTGCGAGTATTTATCGAAGTGCAGGGCGTCGGGATTTACGGTGAGGGCACGCTTGAACGGCTGCCACGGGGCGAGGAAAACCAGAGCAAGCAGCTTAACCGCGAGCGGCTGGGCGAAAAGCATGGTGTCGAGGAGACAGCGTGAGACAAACAGTGTAATCATCTTTTTATGTAGAAGGGTGGGTCGGTTTGGCTTGATTATATTCGAAAATATATCAATATGGAGCAGATTACGTTTTCATTTTGTGCATCTTGCAGAACAATAGCCAAATCAGCATTTCTATGGTAGTATATGTAATATATAGCATAACACCTCAATTGCAGTATCAAAAAACTGAAAGAAAGCCGCTTTATGTATAACTCTATAAACAATAAAAACCAGGTCTTTATAAAATCAAAGCATCGTGTTCAAAAGCATGGTGAAGTATTTACACCCCAATGGGTTATTGATAAAATGATTGCCATCCCCGGCATTAAAGAAAAGGCTGAAGATATTTTTGCGACCTTTCTTGAGCCAAGCGCTGGCGAGGGCGCGTTTTTACTTGCTATTGAAAGCATAAAGCTTGGGGTTGCAAAAGAAAGGTACAGCAAGCCTTTATTTGCGCGCTATGCGCTTTGGGCTTTAACAAGCATATATGGCATAGAAGTCTTAGAAGATAATTTAGCTTTGGCGCGGCAAAACATGCTTGAACTGTTTGTAAATTATTACGAAGCGGTTTATGGCGAAGCTTTATTAGAAGAAAGCGACATATATAAATCCGCCAAAACTATTATTTGGGCAAATATAATTCAGGGCAATACCCTAACGCATAAAGATAAATCCGCTGAAAAGCTAATCTTTAGCCGGTGGGAACCAATAGGTGAGCCGCCTCACAGCGTAAAGCGCATTACATTTTTATACTCGTCACTTTTTGAACCTGAGGATAAAAACAAGGAAGTTCAGATAGACCTCTTTAATATACCAAGCGCTTTAGAAAGCATAGCAGGCCAGCATGAGTGCTTTGCGCCAACAGACATAGAGCTTGTATGGAAAGCAATAAGGGATATGCCCTATAAGCAGCCTGAAAAGTTCAAATTCGATGTTATTATTGGCAACCCGCCATATCAGGAAGAGGCAACTGGTGAAGGAACACAAACACCACCTATTTACCATAGATTTATGGAAGAAGCGTATAAAATTGCAAACAGAGTAAGCTTCATTACACCTGCGCGCTTTCTTTACAATGCAGGTGCAACACCTAAAGCATGGAACAAAAAAATGCTTGAAGATAAGCATTTAAAAGTTTTGTTTTATGAGCAGGACAGTTCAAAGGTTTTTGCTAAAACCGATATAAAAGGCGGAGTTGCAATCACATATCGTGACGCTGATGTAGAATTTGGAGCCATTGAAACTTTTACTTCCTTTGCAGAATTACAAGGAATAATAAAAAAGACAGAACCCAAGACACCAACAGAAAGCATAGTAAACATAATTTATGCTCAGACCAAATTTAATTTAGATGCTTTATATGCCGAATATCCTAAATTGAAGAAAGTAATTGGCAGCAATGGAAGGGACAAACGTTTTAGAAATAATACATTCGAAAAGATTTACCTATTTTTCGATAAACCCACAGCTAAAGATGATATTAAAGTTTTAGGTCTCTTAAATAATAAACGCACATTTAAATATATTCCACTAAGATTCATAGACTCTGAAAATACAAACCTTTTTGCATACAAAGTATTTATTCCTGCTGCAAATGGCAG
>JAKJBL010000121.1 GCA_022707005.1 Bacillota bacterium
GATGGCAAAGTTATAGTGACAGGGCAGGACTGCGAAGTAGATGCCATTAAGCGAATAATAGCCGGCACTCAGAGCATGACAGTTTTCTTTGACTGTGCTGAAATGGCTACCGCTGCCTGGGCTGCAGCAGTAAAGCTTGCAAAGGGCGAGGACCCGGGTTCAACAGGAACCGAAAATAATGGCTTAATCGACGTTCCGGTGCTGGAGTTCCCTCCAACGGCAATTAACAAAGACAACTACAAGGCTTTGCTTATTGACAGCGGATATATGGATGCATCGCTGTTCGCATAGCCTTAACTGAAGGGGCGGCCCTGCCGCCCCTTTCCAAGCAGGAAGCTGGTGAATTATATGAGTGAGTTCATGCTCGAGATGAGGAATATACGCAAAGAATTCCCTGGCGTAGTTGCGCTGGACAATGTGGATTTTGCTGTGCTGCCCGGCGAGATTCATGCGCTTGTCGGGGAGAACGGAGCAGGAAAATCAACACTCATGAAAATCTTGAGCGGGGTATATCCTAAATCAAGTTATGAAGGACACATACTGATAAATGGTGAGACCAAGCAGTTCCAATCAATAAAAGACAGTGAAAAAGCAGGCATTGCAGTAATTTATCAGGAACTTGCCCTTATCAAGTATATGAATGTGAGCGAGAACATCTTTTTAGGCAATGAGCTTGCAAAAAACGGGCTAATTGACTGGGATGAAACGCATTTAAGAGCTAGCGAAGTGCTTGATGAAGTAGGGCTTAAAATTAACCCTTCAACAACTGTCATTAACCTCGGAATAGGCACACAGCAGATGATAGAAATAGCAAAAGCAATTGCTAAGAAGGCGCAGATTCTTGTGTTGGATGAGCCCACATCTGCACTCACAGAAACAGAAATAGGAAATCTGCTCGAACTCTTAAGAAGTTTCAAATCCAAAGGCATGACATGCATTTTTATTTCACATAAGCTAAAAGAAGTGTTTGCTGTAGCGGATAGGATTACAGTGCTTGTTGATGGCAAAACGGCAGGCACCTTCAAAACGGAAGATTTATCCGAAAGCAGGCTGATTTCTCTTATGGTCGGCAGGGAACTGACGCAGCGTTTCCCGCCAAAGCACAATACTCCCGGTGAAATTGCACTCGAAGTAAGCAACTGGTCTGTGCTTGACCCGGAGATACCTGACAAAGTTGCGCTTGATAATATCAGCTTTGTGTCGCGAAAGGGCGAAATTCTTGGTATCTCCGGCTTAATGGGCGCTGGAAGAACCGAACTTATTTTAAGTATTATGGGAACATGGGGGCGAAGGGTCTCCGGGGATGTCAGGTTGTTTGGCAGCCCTGTTTCTGTGCGCTCCCCAAGCGATGTCATAAGCGCAGGCATAAGCTACCTTACTGAAGACCGTAAAGGGAGCGGTTTGGTATTAATAAAAGATGTAAAAGAAAACATGGCGCTTGCAAGCCTGAAAAAAAGAACCTTAGGTGGCCTCATTGACTGCGACAGCGAACTTATTGCAGTTGAAGATATGGTTGAAGCGCTTAGGATAAAAACACCCTCGCTTGAGCAGCTTGTTCAAAACCTTTCAGGCGGCAACCAGCAAAAAGTTGCGATAGGCAAATGGCTGCTCACTGAGCCTAAGGTGTTGATTCTTGATGAACCTACCCGCGGCATTGATGTCGGAGCTAAATATGAGATATATGTTATCATGAATCGCCTGGCAGCCGAAGGCATGAGCATAATCATGATTTCTTCAGAGCTTCCGGAGATTCTTGGCATGAGCGACAGAATCCTTGTTCTATCCGATGGGAGATTAGCAGGCGAGCTAACCCGCGAGCAGGCAACACAAGAAAAGGTTATGACTTTGGCAACAGGGGGAAAGTAGCATGGCCGACAAGAGAACAATAAAGACCAAGCATTTGGAAGAGAAATCGTTTACTGCCGCACTTGCAGACATAATCAAAAACAATATGCGCCAATACACTATGATTATTGCGCTGCTCTTAATATGGTCTATATTTACGCTGCTGACAAAGGGCGTATTTATCAGGCCAAGAAACCTTTCCAACCTTTTTTTGCAGATGTGCACAATAGGCCTGCTAACAGGAGGCATGCTTCTTGTTATGGTTTCGGGCAATATCGACCTTTCAGTAGGTTCGGTTTGCGGCACCCTTGGGGCAATTGTGGCCTACCTTATGACACGCGCTGGCCTTCACCCTATTATAGCCATACTTATTACAATCGGCTGCGGCACGCTTGTTGGCTGCTGGCAGGGATTTTGGGTAGCCTATCGCGGGGTTCCTGCATTTATCGTAACACTTGCAAGCCAAATTGCTTTTAGGGGCTTGACTCTTCTTGTAACAAACGGAGCAACTATCGGTGAATTCGACCCGGGCTTTAAAATAATAGGGCAGGGCTATATCCCGCGTTTATTCTTTAAAGCTGCGCCGCTTCATGACCTTACGATGCTGCTTACGCTTATTGCAATGGTAGCGTTTGTTTTTATTGAGGTGCGAAGGCGTAGAAAGCGCATAGCAAAAGGGTTCGCAGTGTTGCCTAAATCCATGCAGCTTATTAAGCTCATTCTTATACTTGCAGCTATAGGCGGAGTAGGAACAGTTCTTGGCAGCTACATGGGCGCACCATATGCAATACTAATTCTTTTGGCTGTTGTGGGTGTATTTTGGGTTATTACCACGCGCACTCCTTTTGGAAGGCATGTTTATGCAATTGGCGGGAACCGGGAAGCCGCGCGGCTTTCA
>JAKJBL010000122.1 GCA_022707005.1 Bacillota bacterium
GGCGTTTGAAACGCCGTATCAGACCGCAGCGCTCACTGTGGCCGCGCTTTGCCGCTATGGCGACGACCCGCAGGCGGCCATCGCCATGCTCAACTGCCTCAAGGGGCCGCAGGCAAGTACCCCATACGAGCAGCAATTTTTGAAAGACCGCCTTTCGGGCAAGGCATATAAACCCTTCTCCTTTTTCGAGGGGGCAACGCCCGAAAACGACTACACACCCTCGCATCCCTATACCATCACCGTTTTTGACGGACCCTACAGCTTTGCGGAAAAGGGCTATGCAAAGCTCATGCTGCATTCAAGCGGCGCGGATAACCCGCGTGAGATTAAGCTGCGCCAAAAAGCGAGCAGCGGAGAATGGTTTTTGTGGGAAATTTACCTGCTTTCCGATATTCGGCAGCCCAAATCGGCCGACCCGTGGGGTTAAGGCTGATTAAATATAACAGAAACAGAATGAAAACTTCATTTAAAGAAACGGGAGGTAAAACACATGGGTTTGTTTGATAAAAAATTCTGCGACATTTGCGGCGGAAAGATTGGTTTGTTAGGAAACCGAAAACTGGATGACGGCAATCTCTGCAAGGATTGTGCAGCAAAGCTTTCCCCATTCTTCAGCGAGCGCAGACGAAGCACTGTTGCGGATATCAAGGAGCAGTTGGAGTATAGGGAGGCTAACTTAGAAAAGGTCGCTTCTTTTAAGGTCACAAGGACATTGGGAGCCGGCACTAAGGTTTTAATGGATGAGGATAACAAAAACTTTATAGTCAGCTCCAATCGGCGCTGGCAGGAGGCTAACCCCGATGTTTTGAGCTTTTCGCAAGTTACCGGCTGCAATGTTGATATAGAAGAACAGCGTAATGAGCTTAAACAAAGGGATAAGGACGGCAATGAAAGAAGCTATAATCCTCCCCGCTTTGAGCATGAGTATAACTTTTATATTATTATTCATGTAAACCACCCCTATTTTAGCGAAATACGTTTTAAGCTCAATAACCTGCCTATTAAAATCATGCCCCCTGCAGGCCGGGTTATGATGCCTAGTTCAGCTGAAATTGGCCGCATGAGCGTAGATTATCGGGAACATGCGGCAATGGCTGAGGAAATTAAATCTGCGCTAACACAAGTCAGGCAGGATGAGCGCGAGAGCATTGCTGCTGTAAGTGCCCCAAAAACAGCCTCAATCTGCCCGCATTGCGGCGCAACCACAATTGCTGATAGCCAAGGATGCTGTGAATTCTGCGGCGGCGCAATGGGATAAAAAATAAAAACTAAAAGGAAGTTTCTTTAGCTGCGCAGGAAAATTATCAGTAAGGAGCTGTTGTGCTTTGTGGGCAGCAACGCCAGTATAAGCAAGGCTTGCAGGTTCTTATAGTTTAGGTAGCACTGAAGGTTATTTTAAAGAGGTATTAGATGTGATAAAAAAATGGTTGCGCTTTTAGTGTTGGCTTCTCTTTTTTGTTGCCGGCTTTCTGCCTGCGGATTACCAGCTGCAAATATTGAACCTCCCATTGATAATAAAAAGCAGGAACAATGCCCGAAAGCGCTCTTCAAGATGCCATACGCCCTATTAAACCGCGGTTGTGAAGCTGCTTAAAAGAAGGAGGCGATTCCTCTGCGCGTTATTGTCATCAATGTTCAAAACAGCCTGCTCTCAGGCGCAATTGCAAAATATTTAAGGGAACGCAGCGAATTTGTGCCCGAGCAAATAACTGACCTTAAAAAAGAAGATGAGCCTCTATCTTCTTGCAAAGCGCTTTGTGCTTCAGTATTGCTAATGGAAGTGAGCAGAATTTCGCCATATACGCTGGATAAACGGCTGCAAACCGCACATCAGGTAAGGGTTGAAATGCCGGATTGTAAAATTGCGCTTCTTTGCGATGACAACGCAGACCCGGACACAGCCGAACGCGTAAAAAATGCAAAAAAGATGGGTTTGATAGATACCTTTTTCTACAGCTCTGTCTCAGGTGAATACTTGGCGTCTGCACTGGATGCGCTATGATGTGATAACCCCGTGTTTTGTTTTGTGCCCATTAGTTCATATTTAGTTGCAGCAGCATGTAAAGGCCTTTCAATTTAAATACTGTTGGAGGGTGATTTCTGACAGCTATTTGTTACGCAGTTGTTAAGGCATTATACATGCCGCTTAGTATAAAAGGCGGCTTACAGTAAATATGTGTTTGCCAAATAAAAAAGTCAGCAAATGTGCATCATGAGCGCCAGCTCTTTGTTAACGCTACGCACATCAGGGTTTAGCGTCTGCCCGGGGCTGATGCGCGTACTGACATTCTTGTTTACAAATGCTTTATATACCTGTTCAATGGCGGGTGACTACGTTCGGATTGTAACACATAATATTGTGGAATTATAGGATTATATATCGGATTACGGCTTGCACTGCTGTGTGAGCTATTTTTTATTGAGGAAGTGAAACGAAATAAACGGAAATTAATTTTGGGAGCGCCTACTCGGGTGGGTACTCGACAATTGAGAAAGACGCTTCGCGTGAGTTTTTTGGAAAGGGGGGGGCTATTAAAAAGCGCCAGCTAATTAGGATAAAATAAGCTGGCGCTATAGATATAGACTTGGTTGCTATCTCAAAAGGACACGCCCCGCATACTTGTCTGTCAGGACACCTCTGCGCATTGCGAACACGCCGTTTGTCAAAACATCAACAATCCCCTTTGGTCGTAATGTGGGATTTGTAAAGTCATTTTCATATGACAAT
>JAKJBL010000123.1 GCA_022707005.1 Bacillota bacterium
AAGCTCTGAGTTTGAAATGCCGTTTTCGCGTATAAGCTCAAGGTTAGTTTTCATCTTTACTCCTTAAGCATTGTAAGTAGATGCTGAGGTTGTGCCGCCTTCGCCAGTCCAGTTTGTGTGGAAGAATTCGCCGCGCTTTTTATCAAGCCTTTCGTATGTGTGCGCGCCGAAATAATCCCTCTGCGCCTGTAAAAGGTTTGCAGGCAAAAACTCGCTCGTATAACCGTCAAAATAGCTAAGCCCGCTTAAAAGTGCAGGAGCAGGAATTGCATAGAGAATTGCGGCTTGTGCAACATTTCGCCACGCGGGAAGCAGCGCTTCAATAGTTTCTTTAAAATATGGGTCAAGCAGCAGGTTTGAAAGCGCAGGGTTTTTATCAAACGCATCTTTAATTTTACCTAAGAACACGCTTCTAATAATGCAGCCGCCGCGCCACATAAGCGCAATTCCGCCATAGTTTAAGTTCCACCCATAAGTTTTTGAGGCTGCAGCCATGAGCGAATACCCCTGACAGTACGAAATAATCTTTGCAGCATAGAGCGCTTTTCGAATATCCTCAATAAACGCTTCTTTATTGCCCGTAAACTCTGCCTTGGCTTTTTTAAACACTTTTGCTGCCTCAACGCGCTCATTCTTCATAGCGGAAAGGAAGCGGCTAAACACAGCCTCGCCTATAAGCGTAAGCGGCACACCTTCGTCAAGCGCAGTAATGCCTGTCCACTTGCCTGTGCCCTTTTGGCCGGCAGTATCAAGAATCTTATCAACAATAGGCTTGCCGTCAACATCTTTATAGAGCAGAATTTCGCCCGTTATTTCAATAAGGTAGCTATCAAGCTCACCTTTGTTCCACTCCTTGAACACAAGCCCTATTTCATATGCGCTCATGTTGAGCATATCGCGCATAATGTGGTATGCTTCGCAAATAAGCTGCATATCGCCGTACTCAATGCCATTGTGCACCATCTTTACAAAATGGCCTGCGCCGTTTTCTCCGACCCACTCGCAGCAGGGCGAGCCATCTTCAACTTTAGCGCAAATCGCCTGAAAAATAGGCTTTACCTCTGCCCAAGCTGAATTAGAGCCGCCGGGCATCATAGAAGGGCCTTTAAGCGCGCCTTCCTCTCCGCCTGAAACGCCTGTGCCTATATAGCGCATACCCTTGCTTTCAACATATTTTGTGCGCCTTATGGTATCGGGGAAATGAGAGTTGCCTCCGTCAATAATGATATCGCCTTCTTCAAGCAAGGGAAGCAGCGCTTCTATGAACTCATCAACAGGTCTGCCTGCTTTTACCATGAGCATGATTTTGCGCGGAGTTTTAAGCTTTTCTACAAGTTCATTTAAGGAGTAGGCGCCTTCAATGTTTTTGCCTTTTGCACGGCCTTCAATAAAATCGGCAACCTTTTCTGTTGTTCTGTTGTATACGCATGCGGAAAACCCGCGGCTTTCAATGTTTAGCACAAGGTTTTCACCCATAACAGCAAGGCCTATAAGCCCAATATCACATTTATTCATACAAAGCTCCTTCCTTATGTTACCTCTTAACCCTTGCATTGCCTTCGAAAATGCTCCAGACTTGATCTTCGCTTATTGGCTGTGCATAGTCTGTTTCAAGCGTTGCTGCAAGCGCGCCTGTAGCCCATGCAAACTGAGGCCACTTGGAAGGCTCAAACCCACGCAGTACAGAGTAAAGCATGCCGCCAACAAACCCATCGCCGCCGCCAATTCTGTCGTAAACTTCTATTTCACGCGGCTCTACAACATGCCATTGATTTTCGTGGAGGAGGATTGCGCCCCAAAGGTGGGTATTTGCGCTTAGCACCTCTCTTAAAGTTGTCGCAAAAACTGATACATTCGGGTATGCGGCTTTAACGCGCTTAATCATTTCCTTAAACCCGTCAAGCTTAGCTTCAAGCCCCTTGCCGCCAGCTTCAGGCCCTTTTATTCCAAGCGCAAGCTGGTAGTCTTCCTCATTGCCAATGAGTATATCCGACAAGCTTGCTATTTCTGAAAACGCAGCCCTAAGCTCTGCTTCTCTGCCCTTCCAAAAAGAGGCTCTGTGGTTTAAGTCAAAACTAATTAAAGTACCTGCCTTTTTGGCTTCGCGCGCAAGCTCAAGGCAGAAAGTGCTCGTTTCAGGGGAGAGCGCTGCAATAAGCCCCGAAATATGTATTAGCGCAGCGCCTTCTTTATAAAAAATGCGCTCCAAGTCAAAATCTTTTACATTCAGGGTTCTGCCGACTTCTCCTGCTCTATCATTTAACACCCTTGGCCCGCGCGGCCCAAAGCCGGAGTCTGCAATGTTGAACTGGTGCCTGTACCCCCACGGCCCGCCCTGCGGTACATCCTTGCCTTCAAACTCAATGTTGCGCTTTCTAAGCTCGCCTTTAATAAAGTAAGCAAGCTCACTGCCTTCAACAAATGTTGTAAGCACCTTAACGCGAAGCCCGAGAGCGGCAGAGATATTTGCGACATTTGACTCTGCGCTTGTAGCGTGCATAAAATACATGTTCGATGTATGCACACTTTGGCGGTTTATTGGCGTTATCCTTACCCCCATGCTTGTTGGGGCAAGCATTGCGTATGTGTAGTTTTCCTTTAGCTTCATATTAAAAACCTCCTTTAAACTCCGCTGTATGCGCTAAACCCGC
>JAKJBL010000124.1 GCA_022707005.1 Bacillota bacterium
GCCTCTAATTCTGAAAAGCTGAAAAAGCCGCAGCTTTCAAGCCTGCCGCGCAGCCTCGCCCTGTGCCCTTCCTGCATGAGTGTTGTTCCTTTCGGTAGCAAGCTATTTTTGCCAAAGCTGCTTTTCGAACTTTATACGCACACGCTGCAGCGCGTTGTCTATTGATTTTTGCGTGCGCCCAAGCGCATTTGCTATTTCTGCGTAAGAATGCCCTTCAAGAAACAGCATCAGCACCCTGCTCTCAAATTTTGAGAGCGATTCTTTGAGTTTTTTTGCGGTTGTTTCGTATGCTTCTCTGCTTATAAGAGTTTCTTCAGGGTCGCTTATGCTTGCAGCACTTAAAATATCGAGCAGCGACCGCTCCTGCCCTTCCTCGCCAAGCGGCTTGTTAAGTGAAATATAAGTATTAAGAGGGGAATGTTTAAGCCGTGTTGCGCTCTTTATTGCAGTTATTATTTGGCGGGTGACACACAGCTCTGCAAAGGTGCGAAATGAGCTGAATTTATCAGGGCTGTAATCGCGGATTGCCTTATAAAGACCAATCATGCCCTCTTGAATAATGTCTTCGCGTTCTGCGCCTACAAGAAAATAAGTGCGGCTTTTGCTTCGAATAAAATGCTTGTATTTTTCGTATAGATAGTCCTCCGCGCTGCGGTCGCCTCCGCGAAGCGCCTCAATAAGCGCTTCATCGCTCATAGAGGCATATTGAAAGAGCCTGTCTCTATCGGTGCTTAGCTTTGCCTGCTCTTCGCACATAGACTATCCATCAGCCTCCTGCCTGTTCTTTTCGAACATTACAAGCGCAGCTGCAACAGCTGCATTAAGAGAGTCCATCTGCCCTGACATAGGTATTGAAACAAGGAAATCGCAGGAGTTGGCAACAAGGCGCGAGAGCCCCTTTGCTTCGTTGCCTATTACTATGCCGAGCGGCCCCTTAAGGTTGGCTTTGTGCATCGGCTCGCCGGCCATCTCAGCGCCCGCAATCCAAATGCCGGCCTTCTTGAGCGTTTCAATAGCTGCAGTGATGTTTGAAACCTTAGCGACTTTTACATATTCGACTGCGCCTGCGCTCGCCTTTGCAACTGCGGCAGTTACGCTTGCAGCGCGGCGTTTCGGGAGCACTACGCCGTGCACCCCTGCGCAGGCTGCGCTCCTTAGAATTGAACCAAGGTTGTACGGGTCGTTTATTTCATCAAGAAGCAGTAAAAACGGCGGTTCGCCGCACTCCTTAGCGTATTCAAGAATATCTTCAAGTGTGGAATATTCGACTTCCGGCACGAACGCAAGTATACCCTGATGGTTGCCCGGCCTGCCGCCATGGCCAAAAGGCATGCAAAGCTCGTCAAGGCGTTTTCGCATTGTTTCTGCAACAACTATGCGCCTTGAAGCAGCAAGACCTATAATCTCTCTTAAAGAGCCGTCTTGCTCAGGCACTACGAGAATCCTGTCAATACTGCGCCCGCGTTTTAGAGCTTCACGCACAGCATTTCTTCCCATAAGAAAATACGGCAGCGTATCTTCGCCAAGCTCAGGCCTTTCAGGATCAGGCGCGCTTTTTGGCTTGCTCTGCTTTAGCTGCTGCTTTATAGGCGCTTCAAAACGCTTTGGGCTAAACTGTCTGCTTTCATGCGGCTTGAGACTCTCTTCAGTTTGTTTAGGCTTTTGTTCATAGGTTTTCTCAAATTGTTCGGCTCTTTTTCCATACTTTTCGTATGGCTTTTTATAGCCGCCTGCTGAAGTAGACGCCTTTTTTCCATAGGCGCCTGCTTTAGAACCTGTAGGCTTTGCGCTGTGTTCAGCCTTTGTGCTCTTTTTGGGGTAGTCGCTGCCGCGATGTTTCTGCATATAACCGCCTATTCTGCCAATGTGGGTATTATCGCAAGAATCCTGGTTAATGAGGCGCTTTTGTTCAAGAGCGCATGTTCACCCCCTGAGCTGCAAAGGTGCGCGTCACCTGGCTTCAGGATGTATTCTTCGCCATTATCAAGCACTGCTGCCTCGCCTTCAAGCACAAAATAAACCTCGGCTTCATCATGGTGCTGGTGGCTGCCTATTGAGCTTCCCGGCTCGAGCGTAATTTTACTTAAGAGCCTTAAATGGGGAATCTTGGTTTCAAACAGAGGAGTCATGCCGATTTTGCCTTTGCCGCCGCGCATATTTTCAACGATTTCCTCTGCCATCTTTGAACTATACCTTATCATGTTCTTCTCCTTAATTATTATTTGCTCCCTGCAAGCTTGGGCGCAGCGCAAGAGCCATAAGGCTTTTTATGCGCTCGTCATTGCCTGAAAGATAAAGGTAGCCAAGCACAGCCTCAAACCCTGTTGCAGCGCGGTACTCAGCAATTGAGGCGCTTTTAGGAATTGTGCCTATATGCGCGTTCCTGCCCCTTCTAAAAACAGCGGCTTCCTCGTCGCTAAACATTGCCATAACTCTTTCGCAAGCTTCAGCCTGTGCGCGCGCGCATACAAGATGCGAAGCCTTAAAGTGGAGGCTGTTTACGGGCGCATCGCCTTTTTCAAGAAGAAGCGTGCGCACATACAGCTCATATACTGTATCGCCAACATAGGCAAGCGTGAGGCTTGCAAGCGTCTTCGCATCAAGACCTGCGTCTTCACCTAAAAGCGACCGAATATCCCCGCATACG
>JAKJBL010000125.1 GCA_022707005.1 Bacillota bacterium
GCGTCTTTAGACGCTAGCCGGTGTTCCTTGGGCTTATAGCCCAAGAGCAAACCACCCCTTGGAGGGGTGGTCGTGATATACATAAATCTCAGAGAATTCCGCCATGGGCTTTGTAAACCAGAACTGCTAAAAAACCCAAAGCTGTTCAATCAAATAAAGAGAGACGCAGCTATGTAACCTTAGATGGTTCAGGCGCGCAGTGAAAGACACACTATATAGTCCGAAGAGCCAAGTGCCGTAGAAGACGAACAGTATAGCAAAACTAGTCTTCTTATCTGTGAATTTACATTGTTAATTGGTTCAATGGTATCAATAATCTGTCGATTTAATGCAACACACATGCCATGTGGACTCTCACGGATATTTCTGGCGTAATCCTGACAGTGGTAGTTAGGATATCTTGCTATGTGTTACAAATTGGAACCCAGTTTACCCTGTTTTTGCAGGCTGTATATAGATATTGCAATCCCAGTTACAATTATAACCCCCGTTATTATGAATATGATTGACATCGGGGACTGCGATGCATAGTACCATGTTTCCTGCCGATACCCTAAACCTCTTAGTATTGCCGACTCAATTTCCATGTTTTTTATGTAGTACAAGGAAAACAACTCTATAACAAGTAAAACAGCACCCACTAATGAAGTAATCCAGCCAACAGTAAACAATCTCTTAGCTAGATTGCTCCTAATGTAGCTTTCAACTTTTATAGCTTTTTTTGAAGTATCTTGCTCGCTTTCCAATAATGAATCAGTTGATACCGAAAAAGTCTTGCTTAACAGGACAATATTGTCTAAGTCCGGCATGCACTGACCTGTTTCCCATTTTGAAATGGCCTGCCTTGACACCCCAACTATATCGGCAAGTTGTTCCTGTGATAAACCCATACCTTTTCTGAGCTGCTGTACCTTATCGCCTATATTCATGTAGTAGGTCACCTCTTGCTTTTTTTCTAATTTAACAATTGATTCGGTTGCATTCCACCAAACAGACATTGAAATTCAGCAACTAGGAGTTGCAACATATACTTTACCACCTTTACTTGTATTTATGAACTAACTTTGATAAATTTGGGGTATATGAGAAAGAAGAAAGCCAAACAAACTACTAAACAAATCGGCAAGGCCCATTAACATGATATAACGTGAAGAGATTTTAAAGTCCACATTTTTTTAATCATCAAACATAATAAAACAGAATAAACCAATTCAACATTTAGTCTTCAGCTCCACTCGGCCAGTCGGCTGTCGCTTTTTTTACTGAGCAGGAAAACACAAAGAATAACTCAGTTTTCTGGTTAAAATAAATGTAACCGCCAAACACGCCCCTTGCACTGCTCGGGAGCAGCATACGGAATCAGGCATGCAAGCGCATCGGCGTCATTGCGTATATCCCAATTGGGTGCATTCGTGAAAATATAGGTCAGATATGCAAAAGGATCGAAACCGCATTCCTTCGCTGTTTCAATAAGGCTGAACATAAAAGCGCTGACCTTGGCGCCGCGAGGCGTGTTGGCGAACAGGAAGATTTTCCGGTTATGTGCCTAAAAACATAACCGAAATTATGTTCCCAGTATATTTATGTGCTTAGCGTAAACGCGGCGGTGGCACAGTACCTGGTATTGTAGAATAACAGTGCAAAATATTTGAAAGGAGCATTGTTATTATGCCAACATTCAAAATCAGCGAAGACACACGCCGCGAGCTCGAGAGATTTAAGGAGTATATGCGAAAACAAGAGTACACCAATGCGTCGGTCACTGGATACTGCACCTATCTTTCGCGGTTCCTGCGTCAGACCGAAATACTGCAGGCAGACATATCAAAGGAAGCTATCGAAGCCTTTCTCAAAACCGAAAGAATGAATAACCCGCGAACCTTTAAGTATTGTCGCGCCGCATTGAGCCTGTATCACTTGATGGTCAGCGGCGAAAGACTGAAGAGCAGACCCGAAACAACTTCAATACCTGAACTAGCAGGCCTGCTTCAAGGCTTCCGCGAGTATTCGCTGGAGGTCAAGCACATTAAAGGGGATACTGCCGATTCGGAAGTCAATCATGTGCGGTGGTTCCTGGAGCACGCTTTTATACACAACCCACAAGGCTTTGCCAAGGGACTGACGGCGGAGGATATCCGCGAATATGTGGTGGAACGGCTTGCTGAGCTCTCGGATTCTTCAAAAGGGCGTATGATCACATCGATACGCAACTTTTTTCGGTGCCAAGCGTTTTACGGGCGACCGATACATCCCTCCATCTTTCGTCTGCCCCTTTCTCCTGCTGTGTGGAAAAAATCAGCTTTCCCGACAACCATTGACCTAAGTATTTTCAACATGCTGCATATGATTCCCGACGGAAATACAGCCACAGGGAAGCGAAATCGCTGTATCATTCTGTGCTTTACCGAACTTGCGCTAAGGTGTTCCGAAGTCGCTGCGCTGACGCTGGACGATTTCAATTGGCACGGCGGCTATGTGACGGTGCGGAACACGAAAAACGGCTCTGACCGCATATTGCCGTTGCCGGTAATGACGGGGAACGCTCTGGTTGAATATCTGGCGCAAGCCCGCCCGCAAACCTCATGCAGGACGATTTTTATCCGTTTCAGCCACCAGCGCGGCGAGC
>JAKJBL010000126.1 GCA_022707005.1 Bacillota bacterium
ATATGGTTAAGGAAAAATCACAGCGCGCTTTGCAACGGGGAAATATCCTTTTTTGATGGGCTGCCCTCAGGCATGATGGCCTACCTCAGAGAGGATGAAAATGAAAGTATAGCTGTGTTTATGAACTTTACTGCATTAAATAAGCAATATTCTGTGGACGACAAATTTATAGGCAGACTCCATGAGCTGTTGAGCCTTAGTGCACAGATAGATGGCTGTAGAATTATTTTAAATGCGTATGGCGTTTTGATCTTAAATATAGTATAGGCGGGATAAAGTGATGAATAACGAAAAGTTAAAGCTCTCCACGAAAATATCCTATGGTGTGGGTGACATGGGGGCAAATCTCCTTTTTAACACAGTCAGCTTTTATTTGCTCTATTACCTGACTGATATCGCGCTCCTCTCTGCCTCCTTAGCTGGCCTTATCTTTACGCTTGTAAGAATTGTGGATGCAAGCGTAGACCCTGCTATTGGCTATTATTCCGACAGAACAAAAAGCAGGTTCGGAAGAAGGCGACCCTATGTTTTATACGGCAGCGTTCCTGCAAGCCTGCTGTTTTACCTTTTGTTTGCCGGCTCTCCCACAGGAACCCAATCCGGAATGTTTGTTTATTATTTAATAATCTATGCTGCTTTTTGCGTTGGCTACTCTATTGTAAATGTGCCCTATTCAGCTTTAACACCGGATATGACAAGCGATTTTAACGAAAGAACCAGCCTTAACGGCTACCGCATGTCAGCAGCTATTGTTGGCACACTTATTGCAGCAGGCGCCACAAAGCCGCTTGTGAGCCTGTTTCCTGATGAGAAGAGCGGGTTTGCGATTATAGCAGCAGTATACGCATTAATCTTTACAGGCATAAACTTAATTGTTTTCTTCGGCTCTAAGGAAAGACACGCAGTCATGGAAGAAAAAAAGGAGAACCTCGTTGAGCTGTATTTACAAGTTTTTAGGAACAAGGCGTTTATAATTATTGCAGTTACTTACATCTTGCATACTGTTGCTGTGACTATTATCAGTTCGATGATGGTTTATTATTTTAAATATTATTTAAAGGAAGAATTGGCTGTTTCTTTAGTATTTCTTGCTTTGCTGCTCACATCAATGGCCTGTATTCCCCTTTGGGTTGCGTTAAGCAAAAGGATTGGCAAAAAAGCTTCCTATATGGCTGGGATGTCGCTGCTTGCTTTAGCAATGCTTATAATCTTCTTCTTAGGACAAAATCAAATTCTGTTTGTATATATATTAGCTGTATTAGCAGGGCTGGGGCTTTCAACGTTTTATGTGCTCCCCTGGTCAATGGTTCCTGATACTATCGAATATAATGAGCTGCAATGCGGCAGGAGAAGCGAAGGCATATTTTATGGCGTCTGGAGCTTCGGGCCGAATCTGGGCAGCTCCCTTGCCGGGGTAAATATTGGCCTGGGGCTGACTATTTCTAAGTATATCCCCAATGAGCCGATGCAGACAGCGGGAGTGCTGCTTGGAATAAGGGCTTTGCTTTGCCTGCTGCCCATACTTCTTATTGTGGCAGGGGTGATAATACTTTCGTTTTACCCGATTACTCAAAAGAAATATACCCAGATGATTGAGGAAATAAAAAAAGCATCTGATGCAAAACTGGCCAAACCCGCTAATGGTTTGGAGTAATGCAATAACGGCAATAATTACATATTAGAATGCACGCATTTATAATAGCAGCTGCTTGAAAAGCAGGAGGTAGCTCACCTATAGCACAAGGCAGGCAGCACTCTTTGCTTCAAAGATAACTTCGCCAGTTTCATCTTGTTCCTTAACTGTTTCTTTGAGTCGGCAAGTTCTCCTAATAAAGCCACAACAGAGACACGCCAACTTAAAGTAAGCCAATTACTAAGCCCAATTCAGATATCAATCTTTGCCCGGAATGCGGCGCAACTATGATTAAGCGCAAAGCTTGGAAAGAGACAAACACAAGGAGTGAATTGTATGGGCAAATTCGGAAGCGATAAACCCCCGGTAACCTATCGAATAATCACCGCCCGCGTGCCCAACAACACTCGCCGATGGAATAAGCTTTGACAGCCTCGACCACCAGTTTGGGTGTGCGGTTTGCTTGACATTTCACTTTTTCACCCAGCAATCAATTCGGCGGTAATGGAGGAAATCCGCGAAAGATTTTGCTATGAAACTGGAATCACGCAGGTATTATTATATTGAACAGGGGGGTTGATCATGAATCAAACATATTATGAAGGAGCCGGCCGCCGCTGACGTGGCGGCGTTCAAAGACCCGGAAACCGTTGTTTATTCGGAGCGTTTCGGTTATTTCCCGGTTAACCAGATAGCAGTCGTATTCTATGATGACTTGAACAGTAAGAAAGCTGCAGGGATCCTCAAACAAATCGGCGGCAAAGTGGTGGGCGGGCTCGGCATCATCAACCTGTACCAGATCGAAACGAACTTCACCACCGAGGCAGAGCTCAACGCTGCCATGGA
>JAKJBL010000127.1 GCA_022707005.1 Bacillota bacterium
CCCATTTGCGCCAAGGTCTGCTGCAGCTTCTGTATGGGATGGGTCAAGCTTCATAAGCACAGTATAAATAGGTAGCACCATAAAGGGCAAAAAGTTGTAGACCATGCCTAAAAGCACAGCGCCTTCAGTGTAGAGAAACTGCTGCTTGGGAAGGCCCGCAAGCGTAAGCAGCCCATTTATTATGCCGTTTACATCTAAAAGCACCTGCCAGGCATAAGTGCGAAGCAGGAAGTTCATCCACATAGGCACAACAAAAAACACGCTTATTAAAGTTGCGGTAGTCCGCTTCATGGTTGAGAGCATATATGCCACAGGATAGCCGAGCAAAAGGCAGATTGCGGTTGCATAAAGCGCCATTAAAATTGAGCGCAGGAGCACCTGCATATAGAGCGGGTCAAATGCTGCTGCAAGGTTTTGCAGTGTAAGGCTGCCCTTTAATGAAAACGCGTAATACACTATAAGCAGCATTGGTGCCAAGATAAATATAAGCATCCAGACCACATACGGGTAGGCAAAAACAGTGCGCTTCATAATGACGGCCTCATAATGTGAATTGCGTCAGGCAAAAGCTCAAGCCCTACGGTTTCGCCCGCGCTTACTGCGTCTGTTGTGTGCACAGTCCACGTAAAGCCGTATGCGACAACCTGAATTTCATAGTGTACACCCATGAACAAAACGGATTTAACAATGCCCTCCATTGCATTTTTGCTGACTGCGGAAATTGGTATTATATCGACATCTTCAGGCCGCACAACGACTTCTACAGGCTGCTCTGTGCCAAAGCCAGCGTCAACGCATTCGAACTCGCGCCCAAGGAAGCGTACAGAGTAATCGTGCGCCATAATGCCAGGGAGAATATTGCTCTCGCCTATAAAATCAGCTACAAACGCGTTTTTAGGCTCGTTGTAAATATCCTGAGGAGTGCCGATTTGCTGAATAATCCCATCTTTAAGCACCACTATTGTATCGCTCATTGTAAGCGCCTCTTCCTGGTCATGCGTAACATAAATAAACGTAATGCCAAGCCGCTGCTGCATGCGCTTAAGCTCCACCTGCATGCCCTTTCTAAGCTGCAAATCAAGCGCGCCCAAAGGCTCATCTAAAAGCAACACTTCCGGTTCATTCACAAGCGCGCGCGCTATTGCAACGCGCTGCTGCTGACCGCCTGAGAGCTGTTCTATCCAGCGCTTTTCAAAACCCTTGAGGTTTACAAGCTCAAGGAGCGAGTTTACGCGGGCGCTGATTTCTTCTTTTGGGAGCTTTTTAATCTTCAGGCCGAACGCAACATTATCAAATACATTAAGGTGGGGGAAAAGTGCGTATTTTTGGAAGATTGTGTTGACCTTGCGCTTATACGGGGGCGTCTTTGCAACATCCTTGCCATCCATTAACACACGCCCGCTCGAAGGCTGAACAAACCCTGCTATTATTCTCAGCATTGTTGTTTTGCCGCAACCCGAAGGTCCGAGCAAAGTAAGAAACTCCCCGTTTTTTATATAAAGGTTAATATTTATGAGCGCAGCGTCGCCCTCATAATCCTTTGATATGTTAAAAAGTTCAATAAGATGTTTGTCGCCCATAAAACCCCTCCGAACGAGCTGAATAAAGCTAAAACGACGGCGGCGTCGAAACCCACAATATGCGCGCTTCTCTTTTGCCGTTGTTTATAAGCTGGTGACAGCTTGCAGGCCTAAAATAAAAGCTGTCGCCTTTTTTTACCTTGAAGCTGCGCTCGCCTATTCTAAGTGTCACTGTGCCTAAAAGCACATAGCCAAACTCCTCGCCTTCATGCGGGTCATCCATAACTGTGCGGCCGCCGGGCAAAAGCGTTACGAGTATTGGTTCAAGCGCATTTTTCTGGCTGCTTGTTACAAGCCAGCAGACCTCGTTTTTAAGCTCCGTATCTTCTTTTGCAAACATATCGTCAGCGCCGAAAACGACCTTTTCAGGCGGCGCCTCGTTAAAAAAGCTTCCTATGTCGCTGCCTAAAGCTTCGACAATATCCATAAGCGTTGCTATTGAGGGCGATGTCTGCTCACGCTCAAGCTGTGAAATAAAGCCTTTTGAAAGCTCTGTCCTTGAGGCGAGTTCCTCCTGGGTGAGCCCGAGCCTTAAGCGCATGCGCTTAATCTTTTCACCAATGCGCATAATGGCCTCCTTTATATTGGTGCTAAACTATATGTTTACTTTGCCTAAACAAAACCTCATTAATTTAATCATATTGCAAAACAGTTGTCAATGACAGAATTCGGGAGTTAATATGCAGAAATTACAGCCATAACAGCCATATAAACCCGAAAACCCCAAGAATCCGGCCTGTCTTAGCCAAAAGGCAGTACGCTTCATAGTATGTGTTTTATAAAACGCTAAACATAAAGTTTAGCATTAAAGAACAAATCCGCAAAAAACACCCGCGCTTTGCGCGGGGCTGCAATTGCCTAAAATGCGCGGCCTGC
>JAKJBL010000128.1 GCA_022707005.1 Bacillota bacterium
TCTGGGATGTTCGCTCATGGGCGCTGGGCCCCCCACTACTGATCCTCTCAGCGAAAGACGCTGGCCGGACTTACCTCTAAGCCGCACCATGCTCACCGGAACTTTGCCCGGGTTACGTGGATCGTTTCGCCTGCGACTAGCTTCGATTTTCAACCACAAACCCAGAATTCAAGTACCGCGATTATTATACATCGTAGAGGGAAAAAGTGCAATCATTATTTATTGCTGAAAATTGTCGTGTAAATTGCAAGTTTAATTGCCTACCTGCTGAAATAAAAGCAGCGTCTTAACCGTTACAACTCAATCTTACCTTCGAGCTTGTTAGCTGTTGCGAAAACTGTTTCCACAAAACCGTATAGTCGTTGTGAACAAACCTAAATACTCTAAGGTAAATGCAGTGCATTTTGGGGCAGTAATGTTATAATGAATAATGAACTAAGAAAAGGAGGAAATAGTTTGAAGCTGATATCTTGGAATGTTAATGGCTTGAGAGCTAATCTTAATAAAGGTTTTATTGATTTTGTGTGTTCTGCCGATTCGGATATACTGTCACTCCAGGAAACAAAAATGCAAAAAGGACAGGCTGAAATTGATTTGCCTGACTATTATGAATACTGGAACAGCGCGGAAAAAAGGGGCTATTCCGGCACTGCTGTGTTTTCAAAACTCAAACCTCTTGCTTCAACTTTGGGCATAGGTATCCCGGAGCATGATAATGAAGGGCGCGTAATAACTCTTGAGTATCCGTCTTTTTATCTTGTGAATTGTTATACTCCTAATTCGCAACGAGGGCTTGCTCGATTATCCTATCGTATGGAGTGGGAAGATGACTTTCGGACGTATATTAAAGAGCTTGATAATAAAAAGCCAGTCGTGCTTTGCGGGGACTTAAATGTTGCTCACCAAGAAATTGACCTGAAAAACCCGCAGACAAATCGTTTAAATGCAGGTTTTACTAACGAGGAGCGTGCAAAAATGACTGAGCTTCTCTCATCCGGTTTTGTTGATACATTCCGACATCTTAACCCGGATTTGACTGGAGCATATACATGGTGGAGTTACATGTTTAATGCAAGGGAAAACAACGCTGGGTGGCGTATTGATTATTTTATTGTTTCAGAGCGGCTTAAAGCCAATGTTAAGGACAGTTTTATTCTTTCTGACATTTACGGGAGCGATCATTGTCCTGTTGGTCTCATACTTGAGGGGCTGGAGGTCTAAGCAGGATGCAACTAATACTTGCCTCAGAATCACCGCGCAGACGGGAACTCTTAAAGCTTATAGGACTTGAATTTTCATGCGTAGCAAGCAAAGTCAATGAGACGGGTATTCTCAGCCAAACGCCCGAAGCGATTGTAGAAGAGCTTGCCTTAAAAAAAGCTTTGGCTGTCAGGGAGCATAACACCAATGCCTGCATTATAGGTGCTGATACAATTGTATACATTGATGATGAAATAATCGGAAAACCTATTGATGACAATGATGCAATATATATTTTAGATAAATTGCAAGGCAAGACTCATACTGTTTATACAGGGATTGCAGTTTTGTCCCCGAAACTGCAATCAGTTAGCCATGATGCCACGCGAGTTACCTTTGTGCCCATGGATAAAACTGAAATCCTATGGTATGTTTCAACAGGTGAACCGCGCGATAAAGCAGGTGCGTATGGAATACAAGGCCCTGGTGGAATCTTTATAGAACGTATAGAAGGCAATTACTTCACTGTTATAGGGTTACCGCTGCCTTTGCTATACAAGATGCTCAAAAAAGCAGGCGCAATGAATTTTTAGTGCTGCAAAGAACACAAGACCTATGTTTTAGATATGAACAAACAAATTGAGGAAAAATTAAAACTGCTTCCCTCAAGCCCTGGTGTCTATAAGATGCTTGATGCTTCCGGTGATGTCATATATGTAGGCAAGGCTGTTTCATTAAAGAATCGTGTACGGCAATACTTCCAAAATCCCAGCGGGCAATCTTCAAAAGTAGCAGCGCTGGTGTCGCATATTGAAGATTTCGAAATACTGCTTACATCAAATGAAACTGAGGCGCTCACATTAGAAAGCAATCTCATTAAGCAGCTTCAGCCGCGTTATAATATTTTGCTTAAAGATGATAAGCATTTCCCTTATATTCGGGTTGATTTTAAACAGGACTTTCCTCAGGTTCAGGTTGTGCGCAGGGTGCAAAAGGATTCTGCACGATATTTAGGCCCCTATTTATCGAGCGCAGCGCTTCGTGATGCGCTTAATGTTGTGCGCGAACATTTCCCTGTGCGCCACTGCAGAAAGGATCTGAAAAGATCCATCGCAAGGCATGAACGCCCATGCTTAATGTATCATGTGGGAAAATGCTGTGCGCCATGCACCGGGAAAGTTACAGCAGAAGAATACCATGCGCTTTTAGAGCAGGTCTGCACCTTTCTTAAGGGTGACAGCGCTGCT
>JAKJBL010000129.1 GCA_022707005.1 Bacillota bacterium
AAGCTCGGATACGTATTCACAAAGTATCTTGTAAGCTAAAATATATGCTCTGTTGGTTTTTTGCATTGAAGGGGCGGCTAAAAAAGATGGCCGCTCTTTTTTTTAATAAACAGGTTATGCCGCGAATATACCGCTTAACAATATGTAATAGCCAATCATTAAAAGTATAGGATATAAAATATGTGACTGTCAATTATAGCAGCAAAAGCAAAATGCTTTAACAAGCAAATACAGCCTTTTGCCTATCGCAATCTGTTAAAAATAATTCTATAAGCTGTTCAGGCACATAGCCTGCAATTATCGGCAGGCTATGATGCTTGGCGTATTCAAACTTCCTTAGGGCGCTCTATTTGTTCTAAGGCATCTTTTATGTCGCCAAGAATAAGCTTTTGCATGCCCGGCTTATATTTTTCTGTATCTGTTTTATAAAGCGCATTTTTAATTATGTCTTTTAATTCCGGCTTGTGCTTTGCAATATCAGTGCAGCTTTTAATGCATTGCCGCGCGGTTATTGGTTTTTCGTCCATGATGAGCATAAGAAATCTGCTGATTATTTCATCAAGCTTGTTTTCCTCATCCCATTTGGCATTTGCTGCAATCAAAAAAGCGCCTCTTGTTCTTATATAAGAGTTAGAAGATTCAAGCATTTATGCGAATGTATCAAAGAAAGGATATACTTCGTTCGAGCGCGCGCTTAAAGCCTGAAGTTCTTTTAAGCAGGCATAGGCATGTTCATTATCTTTGCTCATTAAGCCGTTAACTAAATCAAAAACAGTTTGCCGCATAAGCTTGCCTCTATTATCATTTTCTGTCTCGAGTTTATCACAGTCAGGCTTGCTGCGCTACGCAGCAATTTTATGCATGCCTGAAATAATAATTAACAATCGCCCATGCGGGAATGGTATCGGGCGTTAACAATCGCCCCTACAGGTGCGGTATATATTTTCGGGCGGTAAAGGGTTTGCGGGCGTTAACAATCGCCCCGATGGGAATTGCGTAAAATCGCGGGCGTTAACAATCGCCCCTACATAACAATGTAAATTGCGGGCGTTAACAATCGCTCCTACATCTCGAACTCAACCTCTATAAAATCAGTATAATACGTATTGCCCTGATAATCCGTAAGCAAAAAGCCGTAAAGGTAGTTTACGCCCTGCTCAACGCTTAACCACTCAAGCGTAAGCTCCCCTTCAACTGTAAACTCATCGCCTTCATACCATTGCTCTGTATCTTCAATGTCGTTTTCGCCGAAGTATTCCGCATAGTAAAAGAACTTAAGCTTGTCGCCCTTTTTAATAGGCAGCAAAAGCTTTGCAGCCATAGCTGTCGGGTCGTCAGAAATCGGTCTGCAGCCAAGAATTTTTCCTTCTGGGTTTTCTTCGTCAAACACAGCTATTATATCAACGTCTTTGCCGTTAAGCTGCGCAGGTATAGCGTACTTTTTGCCAAGCTCAGAGCTGCTTATTTCATAAAGGCAGACGAACGAGCCGTTTATCCCGGGCCACAAGCCGTCAAATTCAGTAAGAATCGTGCCGTCATCGCTTATTTGCACATTGCTGCTCTCGCCAAGCATAAAGAAATAATCGTCCTCGCCTTCAACCTGTTCCCAAACTGTAAAGTAAACTTCGAGCAGATTTTCGTATTCTTCTTTAGAGAGCTTAATTACATAGTCGCCGCCTGCAGTCTGCTCAGGCTGTATGTTTGAAACATTCATCGGTTCAAGCACATCGCCTGTAAGTATTGAAATAAAGTTAACTAAATAATTAGTGTAATCTGCATTAAGCGATAGTGCCTTATATGTTTCTACTGATGCTTTCGCGCCTTCTCTGCCGCCAAACGGGTAATATGTCGTAAGCCCGTAGGCATCCTTTACGCTTCTGCTGTTTTTGTAATAAAGCACAGCTTCGCTAACAGCTTCTTTTAAAGCTTCCGCTTCTTCAGGGTAAAGCGCGTTCAGCTGTTCAGCCATATCCGCCACATCAATCATATCGCAGTCATTATCGCGGGGGCTTCCGCCGCCGAAGGTCTTTGTGTTGTTGCGCGATTTTGAAAGCTTTTTAAACAGCGCAGGCGAAAATTCAGCATTGCACGCCTTCATAAGCGTACCCATTGCTTCGAGCACATTTTCGATTTTAGCCAAATCAATTACAGCAAGCGTAGTGTCATCTCCGCTCCGCTTATAATAGGCAGTAAAGGTTTCGACTATTTCTGTGCCGAGCTCTTCTCCGCTCATATCAGGGTTTTCGCTAAGAGCCTTAAGCCAAACATAATCCCACCCGCCGCCTGGTTCAAGATCTTCTGAGGCAATGAGATATTTTGCATAGCCGCTTGCGATTGCGGCTGTTTCAACAGTAGCCATAAGGCAGGCGTCAAAGCCGATGAACTCGAAATTGTTTTCCTTTGCAGCTGAACTGTACAAAGCGTACGCAATCTCAGCCAATG
>JAKJBL010000012.1 GCA_022707005.1 Bacillota bacterium
GCGTGCTTACTTCAACATGGCAAACTCTTGCAACAGCTGCAATTGAAGCCTTAACTGTTTTAAGGTCGCCGCCGAGTTCTTTATAATAGCTTTCAATGAACCCCTTAAGGTCGATATTCAGCGCATCTATATGCGCAAGTAGCTCCTTTAGAGGTTCAAGGCAAATATAGCCGTTTGTAACAACAACATTATACAGCCCGTGCGCATGCGCCAGCTTTGCGCAGTCACTCACATACTCATAGCCTACAAGAGGTTCGTTATATGTGTAGGCAATGCCTATGTTACCCTGCTCCTTAAGCGTGCAAGCGAGGTCGACCAGCTCAAAGGGCTGCATTTGTGTAATAGGGAGGTCATCGCCTTTTGATGCAGCTATAGCTGCGTTTTGGCAGAAGGGGCAGCTAAGGTTGCAGCCATAGCTCCCTATAGAAAGCAGCTTCTTGCCCGGGTGAAACCTTTTTAAGGGCTTCTTTTCAACAGGGTCAAGCGCAAGCGCAGTTAGTTTGCCGTAGCTCTCGCTTATAATTTCCCCATTTATGCATATACGCGCTTTGCAAAGCCCCTTCTGGCCTTCTTTTAAATTGCAGTGATGGGGGCAAAGCGCACAGGTCGCACTCATTTGCCTGCTCCTTTTATTTTAGGAAGTTTTATTTATGTATGCCGTGTTACATTAAACCGTTCAAGCTTAGCTTTATCTTCATCCCTTATGCCTGCTTTGCGCTTTGCAATTGCCACCTGTTCTTGAGCAGTATCTATTCCGGCAATATTTGGCAGCAGCAGGCCGCGCCTGTAACCTGCGCTTACAATCACACCATAGGTTTTTGGGTCAAGCTCTGCTTCTGTAGATATAGGCTCAGGAGCTTCGAGTACATCCACGCTGTATGAAAGCTCATTTAGCTCATCTTCTGTTACAGGGTCAAAGCGCGTATCATCAAGCCCTGCACTTATGGCATTGGTTAGGATTTCTGCCCCAACACATTCTTTCACAGGCGAAATTGTGCCTATGCAGCCGCGGAGCCTGCCCTCCTTTTTTATTGTTACAAAGACGCCTGCCTTTGTATTTAGCATCTGCTCAGGGAGGTTTTCCGGGAGCTTTGCCTTTTTTCCGGTTCTTACATAAGTTTCAAGCGAAAGCCTTGCAAGCGAAGCATATTCGCCCTCTAAGGCATGCTTTGCCTTTGCGCTCTCAAGCCGCCAATAAGAATACTGTTCACCAAAATTTCTTTCTTGAGCCTCGCCTGCAGGCGCAAACGCTGCAACTGCATATCCAACGCCAAAGGGACCTTCATAAGAGAGCAGTTCAGAAAGCACACTTTTTTTATCCAGCGCACCAGCCATTATGATGAAGCTTTTCAGCCCGCATTCAGCAGCTGCCTCTGTAAACTCAGGCTCGAATTTTAGAAAATCTAAAAACCTGCCTTCTGCCATTGCTTCTGTAACTTTTTTATCAAACTGCGGCCCTTCAGGTGCATAGCCGTATGGTCCGTCATGGCGCAGTTTATGCGAAAGGTCGCCGCTTGCAATAAGAACTGTTTTTCGCTTTAGGCGCTCAGCTGCAAGGGCAATGCATTTGCCAAGTTTGTAGTGAATAAGCGGGGAAAGACCGGATAGCCCAAGGCGCACAAGCAGCCTGCCGTTTACAGCCTCACCAAGCAGGCGGAGCGGGATTAGAGTTCCATGGTCAAGCGAAGGGTCGCGGCTGCCCTGTATGCCTGCAGGTACGCTCATTGCTGCTACGGTTTCTAAGAGCATATCTCGAAATACAGTATCATAAAGCACTTCAACACTTACTTGGCCTGCGCCAAACTTAGCCATATCACCCCTTTCGCTTTTGCCCGGGCTGATGTGAAAATAATCCGCATACGAAACAGCATGCGGGGAAACGAGAACTATTGTTTCAGGCTCAAGGGCTTGTATTCTGCTAGAAACCTCTAAAAAGGCATCTAAAGTTGCCTGCAGGGTCTTTTCTTCGCCCCTGCCTATTTCACTTAGGAGGATGGGGGGATGTGGGACAATAAACGCGCCTGTAATGCTCATAAACTCTCCTCCTGTTAATGGTTTTTGTTTATATCGGTATTGTAGTACGGCGTACAAATAATCGCAAGCAAAGCGGCGTTATCTTGCAGCAAGTGCAGTTTTGTGGGATAATAATTAAAGCAACTCTGCATTTTAAGCAGTCTCCCTTTTTCAAATGCATTACCAGTGGAGGTTGAAATGCCCAAGTTTTTTGTTAATGGAAATGAATGTGCTGTTGATGAGCCTGAAAAACTTATTTACTACTTGCGCGATACGCTGAAACTTACTTCTGTTAAGGATGGCTGCACAGAAGGCGCCTGCGGCACATGCATGGTTTTAGTTGACGGAAAGCCGCAAAAAGCATGCGTTTTGCGCACAGACCGCCTTGAAGGCAAACATATACTTACTGTTGAGGGGCTTAGTGAGCGTGAGCGGGAAGTCTACGCATACGCATTTATGCACGCAGGCGCAGTGCAATGCGGGTTTTGCACGCCGGGCATGGTAATAAGCGCAAAGGCGCTCCTTGACAATAACCTCTCGCCAACGCGCGAAGACGTAAAAGCTGCAATTAAAAATAATATCTGCAGGTGCACAGGCTATAAAAAAATTGAGGATGCCATTTTGCTTGCTGCGGAACTCTTTAAAAGCGGCAAACCTGTTGAAAAACATAAGTTCACAGGGCTTTTGGGCGAGAGCATGCACAGGGTAGGCGCTGAAGCTAAAACTCTCGGCACAGCAGTATATGCAGACGATATTTATATGGAAAACATGCTTTTAGGCGCAGCAAAGCGCACCAAGTACCCGCGCAGCCGCATACTCTCAATAAATACGGAAAAGGCAAAGGCGCTCCCAGGAGTTTTTGCAGTGCTTACGGCAGAGGATATCCCGGGTACGCGCATAATAGGCCATATAAAAAAAGATTGGGATGTGCTTATATCTGTTGGCCATATAACGCGCTATTTAGGTGATGCAGTTGCGCTTGTTGCAGCTAATAGCAGGGCGCAGCTTGAAAAGGCGCTTGAGCTTATAGAAGTCGAATACGAAGAGCTCGAAGGCGTGTTTTCGCCTGAACGTGCGCTCATGGCGGATGCGCCAAAGCTCCACGAAGGCGGAAACATCCTTTTTGAGCAAAAACTTGTGCGCGGCAATGCAGATGAGGTTATTAAAAATAGCAAATATGTTGTAACAAACCATTACAGCCTTCCCTTTACAGAGCATGCGTTTTTAGAGCCTGAATGTGCAGTCGCCTACTATGAAGGGGAAACGCTCAATATCATAAGCGCAGACCAGGGTATTTACCAAACGCAACTTGAATGCGCGGATATGCTTGGCTTAAAGCATGAGGAAGTCAGAGTGCGTGCAGCTATGATTGGCGGCGGGTTCGGAGGCAAGGAGGATATGAGCGTTCAGCATCACGCTGCGCTGCTTGCCTACCACACGAAGCGGCCTGTTAAAGTAAAGCTTAAAAGGCAGGAAAGCCTTACTGTCCATCCTAAACGTCACGCAATGGAAATGGATTTTACAACTGCGTGCGATGAAAACGGCTATTTGACTGCAATGAAGGCAGTGCTTATTTCAGATACAGGCGCCTATGCGTCCTTGGGCGGACCTGTGCTCCAGCGCGCCTGCACACATGCAGCAGGCCCTTATAACTACCAGGTCGTAGATATTCTTGGCCGCGCTGTATATACTAACAACCCCCCTGCAGGAGCCTTCCGCGGCTTTGGGGTAACTCAGAGCTGCTTTGCAACAGAGAGCAATATAAATCAGCTTGCTGAGCTTGTTGGGATTTCACCTTTTGAATTTCGCTACCGCAACGCTATACGGCCCGGGCAGGTGCTGCCTAATGGGCAAATTGCGGATGAGAGCACAGCGCTTGTAGAAACCCTTGATGCAGTACGCGAAGAATATGAGCTTAACCCAAATGCAGGGATAGCGTGCGCAATGAAAAACAGCGGCCTTGGCGTAGGCATTGTTGATACGGGCAGGAGCCGCATAGAGGTTAAAGACGGGAAGGCGCATTTATATTCGAGCGCCTCATGTATAGGTCAGGGCATGGGCACTGTGCAGGTGCAGATGTTCTGCGAAACAACCGGACTTTTGCCTGAGGCAGTAGTTTACGAGGCGCCTGATACTGCACTTGCACCAAATGCAGGCAATACTACTGCCTCGCGCCAGACTCTTTTTACTGGCGAAGCTGTTGTGCGCGCAGCAAAAGCGCTAAAAGCTGCGTTAAATGAGGCAGGCTCGCTAAAAGCACTTGAAGGCAGAAGCTTTTTCGGGGAATATACAGGCGTTACGGATAAAATCGGCACAGATGTAGAAAACCCCGTAAGCCATATAGCATACGCTTATGCTACGCACCTTGTTGAACTTGATGAAAATGGCTTTGTTAAACGCACAATTGCAGTGCATGATGTCGGAAGGGCTGTAAACCCAAAGAGCATTGAAGGGCAAATTGAGGGCGGCGTTGTAATGAGCCTCGGGTATGCGCTTAGTGAAGATTTCCCTCTTGAAAACGGCAAGCCCATTGCAAAGTTCGGCACGCTCGGTCTCTTTAAGGCGGATAAAACCCCGGAAGTCATTTCGCGTATAGTCGGCAGAAGCAAAGACGGGCTTGCTCATGGCGCAAAGGGCATTGGCGAAATATGCTCAATTCCTACAGCGCCTGCTGTTGCGCTTGCCTATTATAAGCGCGATGGCATCTTCCGTACAAAGCTGCCGCTTGAAGGCACGCCGTACAAGAAATAACCTTTTTCTGGTAAATAAAGGGGCTGCGGCTGTCAGCCCCTTTTTAACGCCTTATTATTTATTAGCGCTTTGCGCTTTGCGCTTTTTTAGAGTCTTTTCAACTGCTTTATAAATGTTTTCGTACCCTGTGCACCTGCAAAGGTGACCTGCAAGCTGCTTTCTCAGTTCTTCGCGCGTGTATTCCCTGCCGCTTTCGAGAATTTCAAGTGCAGTCATAATAAACCCAGGTGTACAGAAACCGCACTGCACTGCGCCTTCGTCAATAAAGGCCTGCTGAATGTCAGAGAGTTCGCCATTTGGCCCAAGCAGGCTCTCAAGCGTTCTGATGTTTTTGCCGTCCGCCCAAATTGCAAGGTAAATGCAGGAGTTGTAGCACTCACCGTCAATTATTACTGTGCATGCGCCGCATTCGCCTACTTCGCAGCCCTTCTTAACGCTTGTAAGCTTATATTCGTTTCTTAGCATATCAGTTAGGGAAGCGCGCACATCAACGTAGGTTTCGGTCTCTTTTCCGTTTATGGTACAGCGCACAAGCTGTTTTTGCATTACAGCTCACCTCCTGCAAGAATTATTGCCTGCTCAAAGGCGCGTTTTGTAAGTTCTTCAACAAGCTGGAGCCTAAGCTCTTTGCTTGCGCGCCAGCTCGTGCGCGGGCTTACATCTAAAAGCGCTGCTTTTGCTGCTGCGTTTATGGTCTTGCATGAAACGGGCATGCCTTTTGCAGCTGCTTCTGCGCTTTTTGCGCGGATAGGCACAGGCGCCGCAACAGCAAAGCCAACGCGCATGCGTTCAACTATGGTTTTATCATCGCTTAGTCTAACGTTTACGGAACAGCCGAGAGTCGCGATATCCATTGCTTCGCGCATTGCGTATTTAATATAGTGACCCTCGCAATTTTCGTAGCTTTCTTTTTTGATGAGGATTGCAGTTAGAAGTTCGTAAGGCTTTAGCGCGACTTTGCCGGGGCCTGTGTAAAATTCCTGAATTGGCAGCCTTCTAACTCCGTCCGGGCTAGTAAGCTCTGTTATTGCATCATAAGCTACAAGCGTTGAACCGGAGTCGCTTGAGGTTACGCCGTTGCATATATTCCCGCCGATTGTCGCGATATTTCGTATTTGCGGGCCGCCCGCTGTATCAACAGCTTCACCCAAGACCCGAAAGTGTTTTTTTATGAGCGGGTCTTTTGTTATATGCGAAAAGCTTGTAAGCGGCTTAATTCTAAGAGTTCCATCCTCATCCATGCTCACGCCTCTTAGGCTGTCAAGCTTTTGAATGCTTATAAGCGTACAGCCTGCAAGCTTCCCTTCGCGAATCTGTATAAGGATGTCGCTTCCGCCTGCAATAAGCTTTGCTGTTGGGTATTGCTGCATCAGCCTAATCGCCTCTGCTTCTGAGGTCGCTTCATAAAGAGCCTCAATATCATACATCTGCTGTTACCATCCTTCCTTATATAAGCCCTGCATCTTTAAAAGCAGGGAACAGCCTGTGCGGTGTAAGAGGTATTGTGTTCACAGCGACCCCTGTTGCATTTAGCACCGCGTTTCGAATTGCGCTAGCGCAGGGTATAGCTGGCGGTTCGCCAAGCCCCTTTGTCCCGTATGCGCTTGAAGGCTCGTAATTTTCAACAAACTGAGCTTCAAGATGAGGGTGGTCAAGGAGCGTGCCAAGCTTGTAGTCGAGCAGGTTGTCGTTTAAGAGCCTGCCTGTTTTTTCGTCAAAGAGCATTTGTTCGCCAAGCCCGTACCCAATTGACATAGACATCCCGCCATGCACTTGAGCTTCCGCAAGCTGCGGGTTAATAAGCTGCCCGCAGTCGTGCACATTTATAATGTCGAGGATTTTAACCTTGCCAAGCGGAATATCAACTTCAACTTCAGCAAAGGAACATCCAAAGCTGTATGCGTTGGATTTGCACTGGTAGGTGCTTTCCGCTGTAAGGTGTTCGGCATGCTCCATGCTGTAAGCTGCTTCTTCTGCAAGCGCTGCAAGGGAGCGAAGCACTGTGCCGTTTGATTTTAGCACTATATTGCCGCTGACTATATCCATATCGCATGCCATTTTATGTTCGAGCTTTTCCGCGTATTTAAGAATCTTTTGTTTAAGTATAAGCGCAGTCTGTTTTATAGCGAAGCCAGCTACATAAGTCTGCCTGGAGCCGTAGGCACCCAAGCCAAACGGAGTCGTGTCAGTATCCTGCGTGCTTATAATATGCACATCAGCAAAACGAACGCCGAGCGTTTCTGCTGCCATTTGTGAAAACGCGGTATCCGCGCCCTGGCCTATTTCTGTTTCGCCAAGCTGCATTTGCAGCGAACCGTCTTCATTTATAAGCATCCTGCAGGAGGAAATTTCAAGGGAAATCGGCCAGACGCCTGTGTTGTACCATGAAAGCGACATTCCAATGCCCCTTCTGACAGGACCTTTTTGGTTTTTATAGAGCGCGCGTTTTTCATTCCACCCTATATACTCCATGCCCTTTTCCATGCATTGGTTAAAGCTGTCAAAGTAGTTGACATTTTTAGAAAACGGGTCATGGTAGCCTACTGGCATCATATTCATTTGCCTAAAACGAATGGGGTCAAGGTTAAGCCTTGTTATAATATCTTCCGCGTGGCTCTCAACTGCAAATATTGCCTGAGGCACGCCGTATGCGCGCATTGCTCCTGCTGAGGGCATATTTGTATAGACTGTATAGCCTTCGATTTTTTTAGCTTTTTCATCGTTGTAAAGCTGCCTGAAAACAGTCATAGATTTTGAGGTTACACTGTGGCCATGCGATGCGTATGCGCCCTGGTTTGATAAAACTGTGCATTTTCTTGCAACAATCCTTCCGTTTGGCCGTACATACGAGGTAAGGTGGAACTTCATTGCATGGCGCACACGCGTTGCATAAAAGGTTTCTTCACGCGTCAGCTCAAGCTTTACAAGCCTGCCGCCTACTTGCTGAGAAAGATAGGCGTTAAGCGGTTCATAAAGCACATCCTGCCTGTTGCCGAATCCGCCGCCAAGATAGGGTTTAATTACGCGGATTTTTCCCCAGGGCAGGCCAAGCGCCTGCGCTACAACGCGGCGTGTTATATGCGGAATTTGTGTCGCGGAAACTACCACTATGCGCCCTGCTTCCATATAGGCGTATGAAATGGGGAGCTCTATATGGCAGTGCTGCACCATTGGGGTTTCGTATGTGCCTTCGATTTTTATAAGGCCTTCTTCAAGGATTGCAGAGTCAAAGTCTCCGTCTTCAAAGCTTGTATGCGCAAGTATGTTCTTAGGGTAGTCTTTATGAAGCTGTGAGGCACCCTCCGCCATTGCAGCTTCAGGGCTTAAGACATGAGGGTATTGTTCATATTCGACTTTAATTGCGCGCAAAGCACGCGAGGCCGCGACTTCGTCTTCAGCTATTACAGCTGCAATGTCATCTCCGTAAAGGCGCACGCGTCTGTTGAGCAAATGCCTGTCTGCGACATCCTGGTGGCTTTTTTCAAGCGCCCATGGATGCCCTGCAGTTGCAAAAGGTATATCGGGCACATCGAAGCATGTAATAATCTTAACTACTCCGGGGATTGCCGAAGCTTCGGATATATCCATTTTTACGACTATGCCGTTTGCAATTGTCGAATGAAGCACTTTTGCAATAAGCGCTCCTTTTTCAATTAAATCATCCGTATATTTGGCGCGGCCGGTCACCTTATCAAATGCATCTACTCTTGGGACGCTTTTGCCAACGCTCATAGCAAATTCCTCCATGCAAACTAATATTTTGGGCAGCTTATTAATATTTAGTACAGTATAGCACTCAAGCATATACTTGCATAGTACTGCCCCTTCTATTTTTATATATAACCTGTATGCTTTCACTTAAGCAGTTAAGCCGAAGTTCTTGATTTTAAGCCTCAAAAACCGCATACTAAATTAAAATGACTGCAGAGGTATGCTTGTGCAAAATGCTCTAAAACTCGGCTGTGTGCTTATGGCGTCCGGTACAGCTTCGCGCTTTGGCAAAAATAAGCTTGAGGCTGAATTTTGCGGCACAACTTTATTTTGCAGTGCGCTTAAGTCAATCCCAAAAGACGCATTTGACGAAGTGTTTGTTGTAGTTTCTAATGAGGCGCATGAAGCTTTGGCAAAAGACTTCGGTTTTTGCGCAATAATAAATACTGCGCCTTCGCTTGGTCAAAGCCATACTATTTCATTGGGCGTAAGGGCGCTTTTTAAAATGGATGCGCTTATGTTCATGGTTGCTGACCAGCCGTTATTGACTCAAAAAACAATTTGCGCTTTAATTTCGTTTTATAAAAAGAACCAAAGCTCTATTGTTGCGCCTGGCTATATGGGCAGGCGCGGAAACCCCTGCATCTTCCCAAAAGAGTTTTTCACCGGCCTGCTGGAGCTTAAAGGCGATGTCGGCGGAAATGAAGTAATAAAAGCAAATGAGAGCAGGCTTAGGCTCTATGAGATAAAAGATGCGCGTGAGCTTATTGATGTTGATACGCCTGAAACCTTGAGCCTGCTTGAGGCGCTAAAAGACTGAGCTTAAGTTTACTGGTTAAACATTTCCTCAAAAAGCTTTTGGCCGTCCTCCTCAAGCTTTAAAACATAGGCAGAGTATTTTTCGAGGAGCGTTTTTGCTTCTGATGTAAGCACAGCGCCACCGCCGTGCCTGCCGCCTGTTGTGCGCAAAAGGAGCTTAAAGCCAAGCGCTGCTTCGCTTTGCTTAACTATGCGCCATGCCTTTGAATACGCCATTTCCATTGATGCAGCAGCAGCGCGCAGGGATTTTAAATCATTCACACAAAGAAGCAGCCTTGCAAGCCCTGGACCAAAGCATTTTTCGCTATTATAAAATCTTACCGTAAGTACGGGGTGCAATTTGTTGCTCGTCATAAGCTAATTGTAACCCTTTGCTGATTCGTTGACAAGAGAGCGTCTGGGTGTTATCCTTGCATAAGAATAACGGTATAGCTATGAAATATTATGAAGCGCTCGGAACTTCGAGAGGTATAACTGCATTAATTGGCGGTGGAGGGAAGACCTCCCTGCTCATGCGCCTAGCGCAAGAGCTAAGCAGCTTTGGAACTGTTATAGTTGGCGCGACTGCAAAAATGTATCCACCGCAAGGTATGTGCCTTGTGGTGCCGCCGGATGAGGGTGTGCTTAAACAAGCTTTGGCTTTTAATAACCTTATATGCACAGGCAGGCAAACTTCAAAGGGCAAGATTACGCTTGAAGCAGGCGATGTGCCAATGCTCAGAAGCCTTGCGGACTATGTGCTCTTAGAGGCGGATGGCTCAAACGGTCGCCCGCTTAAAGCGCATGCGCAGCATGAGCCTGCTTTACCTGAGGGGGTGGAAAAGACCGTTCTTGTAATAGGCATTGACGGGCTTGGCAAGCCAATTTCCCTTGCAGCGCACAGACCTGAGCTCTATGCGAAAATCCTCAATAAAGACTTAGCGTATCTTGTTCAGGCTGAAGATGCTGCTAAGGTTGCTGTCATAGAGGCGCTCCACGATAGCGTCTTTATAAATAAAGTAGAAAACGAGGCGGCAATGAAGCTCGCCTTAGCGCTTGCAGCTATGCTAAACTGCCCTGTTGCAGCTGGTGCGCTTTTAAAGGAGATAAAGCCATGCTTATTGCGATAAAAGGCGCAGGTGACCTTGCCTCGGGCATTGCTCTTAGGCTTTACAGAGCGCGTTTTAATGTTGCAATGTCCGAACTTGCGCTGCCAACAACAATCCGCACTGCCGTGAGCTTTTCACGCGCTGTAACTGAGGGCGTGGCAAATGTGGAAGGCGTAAACGCGAAACTCGCAAGGAATGCCGCGGAGGCTGCAGCGCTTATAAAGCAGGGTTTAATTGCAGTGCTTGTAGACCCGGACGCTGCCAGCCTTTTAAAGCTAAAGCCGGATGTGCTCGTTGACGCGATACTTGCTAAAGCAAACCTTGGTACGCGGCTTAGCGATGCGCCTGTTGTAATAGGCGTAGGGCCCGGCTTTTCTGCAGGGGTGGATTGCCACGCAGTTGTTGAAACCAGGCGCGGTCATACGCTCGGCCGTGTTATAACAGAAGGCTGCGCATTAAAAAATACGGGCGAACCCGGCGAAATTGGCGGGTATACCCTTGAACGCCTGCTTAAAGCGCCTGCAGCAGGCGTGTTTACAAAGGCAGCCTCAATAGGCGAAGTGCTTGAAGCTGGCGAGGCAGCAGGCTATGTAGGTGAAACCCCGATGCGCGCAAAAATTAAGGGCGTGCTTCGCGGCATACTTCCCTCAGGCATAACTGTATACGAGGGCATGAAATGCGGCGATATTGACCCAAGGCCTTATACAGAGCACTGCTTTACGGTTTCAGACAAGGCGCTTGCAATAGGCGGCGGAGTGCTTGAGGCCATACTGCGGTTTACCCCTGAAAATAGACTTGACTTACGGTAAGGTAGAATATGGAGCAGAATATTAAACTTACAAAGCTTGCAAAATGCGCAGGCTGCGGCGCAAAGGTAGGCCCCGGTGTGCTGATGGGGCTGCTTGAGGGGCTTAAAACGCATACAGATGAAAACCTGCTTGTAGGTTTTGACAAAAGCGATGATGCTGCAGTTTATCAGCTCAGCGAGGAGCTTGCGCTTGTGCAGACTGTCGACTTCTTTCCGCCCATTGCGGATGACCCTTACACTTTCGGGCAAATTGCAGCAGCAAACGCGCTCTCTGATATTTATGCAATGGGCGGTGAGCCGAAGCTTGCGCTTAACCTTTTATGCGTACCTGAAGATATGCCTAAAGATGCGGTGCACGCGCTGCTTTTAGGGGGCTATGATAAAGCCTATGAGGCAGGCGCAATTATCACAGGCGGCCACAGCATATTTGATGAAGAGCCCAAGTATGGGTTATGCGTAACAGGCTTTGTTCACCCTGAAAAACTAATTACTAATTCAGGCGCAAAGCCGGGCGATATTTTACTTTTAACAAAGCCGCTCGGTTCGGGAATTTTAACTACTGCTGATAAGGCGGGGCTTTTGGGCAGCAAAGAGCGTGCTAAGATGCACGGAATAATGGCAACACTTAATAAATCTGCGCGGGATGCAATGGTAAAATACCGTGTGCACGCATGTACTGATGTTACAGGCTTTGGTCTACTCGGCCACCTGCTTGAACTTGCACAGGGTTCAAATGTAAGCGTAGAGCTTATAACAGCAAGGATTGGGCTTTATGATAAAGTTCTGGAGTTTTCAGCAAAAGGCATCCTGCCGGGCGGGCTTTTCCGGAACCTCAGCTTTGCACAGGCTCTAGTTGACTGCGGCAAAACAGACCCTGCCTTGCTTAATGTGCTGTATGACCCGCAGACCTCAGGCGGGCTTTTAATGGCTGTGCATCCGGATGATGCTAATGCGCTTTTAGCTGAGCTTTTAAGCTGTGTGCCTCTTGCGCAGCAAATAGGTGTTGTAAAAGAAGCTTGTGAAAAACGCATATACTTAAACTGAAGCAGCGGTTTAAGGGTATTAAAAACCATTTCTAAAATTAGCCTTGCAATAAAGATATTGGGACTACATGGCTGGATGCTCCGTCAGCACGCCCAACTAAAAGTTTATGTAAAAAACCCCGGGTCGCCCGGGGTTTTAGGAACCGTTATTTGCGATATTTTATTTTGAGGGGATAAAGGGAACGATAAGCTTTGCAAGCTGAGCAATTGTCATACTCTGCAGGTGGATCTTGCCAGGGCCTGTAACAATTGTATCGAACAGACCCTCGCCACCGAACAGGACATTCTTTACGCCCTTTACCATTTCAACAGACATTGTGCAGGTGTCCTCCATAATAGCGACTACGCCTGTGTCGCAGACAATGCGCTCACCCGGGGCAAGCGTATATTCTACTGCATGGCCGTCAATTTCGAGGAACACAAGGCCGGGCCCTGTTATTCTCTGCATAATAAAGCCCTCGCCGCCTGCCAAAGCTGTGCCGAGCTTCTTTTGGAAATGCATAGCAAGCTGAACTCCGTATGTGGCAGCCATGAACGCCTTCTTTTGGCAGATGATACTTTCGCCAGGTCCAAGTTCTTTTGCAACAATGCGGCCTGGAAAGGATGAGGCAAATGCGATTTCTGAAGGTCCGTGAGCTGTGTACTTGCTTAGAAACAGACTTTCACCTGCAAACATTCTGCCGAGGCTTTTGCCTAAGCCGCCTTCAGAGCTTGTTTCGGTTACTACGTTTCCGCGTGCCCAGGTGCGTGCGCCCGCTTCGCTTATCATGACATCGCCCGGGTCAAGCTGAACGATTGCAACAGGTAATGAACCGCCTTCAATTGAATATTTCATTGATACAGCCTCCTGAAAATTTGGTAAAGAATTGCCCTGTAAGTATATATAGTATACATACTAAAATTTACCAGTCAATGCCTGCGTATGGGGCGCTGCGCTTATTAAGCCTCAGTATACAAGCACAAAAATCGCGGTTATACTATCAGTTGATAAAACTATATGAGGATTTTCCAAAGACATTATGAACCCGCTTGAGGAACTTGAACGCAGCATAATTAAGACATACCGCAGAGAAATCTGGCGTAACTTTGCGTTTGCCGTTGGCAGGTATAAGCTTATACAGGAGGGAGACAGAATTGCTGCCTGTATTTCAGGCGGCAAGGACTCCATGCTTATGGCAAAATGCCTGCAGGAAATGCAAAGGCACGGGCCTGTAGGATTTTGGCTTGAATTTCTTGTTATGGACCCCGGATACAGCAAAGAAAACAGAAATATTATCGAAAAGAACGCAGAGCGGCTCGGGCTCCCTGTGCACATTGCAGACTCAGACATATATGAAATAGTTTCAAAAACCGAACAGTCTCCCTGCTACTTATGCGCAAGAATGCGGCGCGGCTGCCTATACCGCCATGCAGAGGAGCTCGGCTGCAACAAAATTGCGCTTGGGCACCATTTTGATGATGTTGTGGAGACCATATTATTAAGCATGTTTTTTGGCGGGCAGGTCCGCACAATGATGCCCAAGCTGCACAGTACAAATTACCCCAAAATGGAGCTTGTTCGCCCCATGTACCTCATAAAAGAGGCTGATATCATACGCTGGCAAAAGCATAACTCGCTGGAGTTTATTAAATGCGCATGCAGGTTTAGCGAGGGCGAAGAGTCCTCCTGTTCTGACGGAACCGGAAAACGCGCGCAAATGAAGGCGCTTCTAACTCAGTTGAGGCATTTAGACCCAAAAATCGAGCAGAATATCTTTGCAAGCGTTGAAAACATTAATCTTGAAACAATAATAAGCTATAAAAAAGGTAATCGCTGCATTAGCTTTTTGGATGAATATGATGTATGAGCAAGCGTCATAAGCAGATTAAATGGAGGGCAAGGCAATGGAAGAAATATGCGCAAATTTGGGAGACTTAGTCGGCAATACCCCAATGCTTGAGCTAAACGGCTTTTGCAGGGCAAGAGGGCTTCTTGCGAGAATACTTGCAAAGCTCGAATACCTGAACCCTGCAGGCAGCATAAAGGACCGCGTTGCTAAAGCAATGATTGATGAAGCAGAAGGGCTTGGGCTTTTAAAGCCTAAATCCGTAATTATCGAACCGACAAGCGGGAACACGGGCATTGGTCTTGCGTCTATCGCAGCTTCAAGAGGATATAGAGTGATTTTAACAATGCCTGAAACTATGAGCCTTGAACGCAGAAAGCTGTTTAAAGCTTATGGAGCAGAGGTTGTGCTCACAGACGGCTTAAAGGGCATGAAGGGCGCAATAGAAAGGGCGGAGACGCTTGTAAAAGAAATACCCGATGCCTACATGCCGGATCAGTTTAAAAACCCCGCAAACCCGAAAGCGCATAAATTAACAACAGGCCCTGAAATTTACCGCGATACTGGCGGCAAAGTAGATATACTTATTGCAGGCGTAGGAACAGGGGGCACAATTACAGGCGCTGGAGAATACTTAAAACAAATGAAACCCTCAATTAAGCTTATAGCTGTGGAGCCGTTTGAGTCGCCGGCACTCTCAAAGGGCAGAGCAGGGCAGCATATTATTCAGGGAATAGGCGCTGGGTTTGTGCCAGCCGTACTCAAAATAGAATTATTAGACGAAATAATCGCAGTTAAAGGTGAAAATGCTATAAGCGCCTGCCATGAACTCGCTCACACCGAAGGCCTGCTTGCAGGTATATCCTCAGGTGCTGCGCTTTTCGCTGCTGCAGAGCTTGCAGCAAGGGAGGAAAACAAAGGCAGGGTCTTAGCCGTTATTTTCCCGGACTCTGCAGAGCGCTATATGTCAACCTCTCTGTTTCGCGAGTAAGAGCGCCTTAGCGCGGCAGTGTTGACTTGGCGTTTTTCAAACCCGCACATTTTGTGCTAAGCTGCGCGCATTAAACCTGGTTTATTCAGCCTGAATATGCTTATATAATATTATAGCATACTGTTTGCGCCATACGGCGGCTTACTAAAGCTATGGACAATAAGGGAGGATTTCTTATGTCAAACGTTATTATAATCGGCAATGGTCCTGCTGGGGTTTCGGCAGCGCTTTATACATCGCGCGCAGGGATATCCACTTTAATTATTGCCAAAGACGCTGGCGCTCTCGAAAAGGCGGAAAAAATCGAGAACTATTTCGGGTTTGGCGAACCCATATCAGGCAAAGAGCTATCTGAACGAGGTATAGCGCAGGCAAAAAGGCTTGGCGTAGAATTTTTAAACGATGAAGTAGTAAGCCTCGAGTATGACGGCCAGCTTGGGGTTGTAACAAAAAACAACAGATATGCTGCAGAGGCAGTTGTTCTTGCAACAGGCGCGCCGCGCGTTGCGCCAAGAATAAAGGGGCTTAAAGAATTCGAAGGCGCAGGCGTCAGCTACTGCGCTATTTGCGACGGGTTCTTTTACAAAGAAAAGGATGTCGCAGTGCTTGGCTGCTGCGAATATGCCCTGCACGAAGCGCAGGCGCTTATGCCTCTTGCAAGGAGCGTAACCCTTGTGACCAATGCGGAAAAGCCCATGGAAGGGCTCCCGGAAGGTCTAACCGTAATTACAACAAAAATTAAACAGCTTGAAGGCGAAGGCAGGCTCGAGGCGCTGCTTTTTGAAGATGGTTCGAGGCTCGGTGTTTCAGGGCTGTTTATTGCGCAGGGTGTGGCAGGCAGCGCTGAGCTTGCGCGAAAGCTTGGCGCAGAAACAGCTGTAAACCGTATTCTTGTAAATGAAAATATGGAAACAAACATACCCGGGCTATTTGCGGCGGGGGACTGCACAGGGGGCATGCTCCAAATAGCAAAGGCAGTTTGTCAGGGAGCTGAGGCCGGCGCAGCTGCAGTTAAGCTTATAAGAAGCCGAAAAACTGCAGCCTCAATATAGTCAGCCGTCAAGCCTTGCAACACCGCTTTGCTTAGCAGCAAGAGAAACCGCAGCAGCAACAGCAGGGCCAACTGCTTTATCAAAAGCTCTTGGCACTATATAATCTTTGCTAAGCTCATCTGCTTTTACAAGCGCTGCAAGCGCGCATGAAGCTGCAAGCTTCATTTCGTCGTTTATGTCGCTTGCGCGCACATCGAAAGCGCCGCGGAAAATACCCGGGAAGGCGAGCACATTGTTAATTTGGTTGGGGTAGTCGCTGCGCCCTGTCGCAATTACTAAAGCTCCGCCTGCTTGCGCATCTTCAGGGAAGATTTCAGGCGTTGGGTTTGCGCACGCGAATACAACAGCATCCTTTGCCATTGAAGAAACCATAGCTTTGCTTACTGTGCCTGGAGCAGAGACGCCTATAAACACATCTGCGCCTTTTAGCGCGTCTTCAAGTGTACCTTGCATTTTCTCAAGGTTCGTAAGCTCTGCAAGCTCCTCTTTAAATTTATTCATCCCAAGCTGTCTGCCTCTATAAATAATGCCGCTTCTATCGCAGACAGTAAGCTCAGAAAACCCGTATGCTAAAAGAAGCTTAACTATCGAAAACGCAGCAGCGCCTGCTCCGTTTATAACGACCCGCACATTCTCTTTAGTTTTGCCTGCAACCTTAAGGCTGTTTATTAGCCCTGCAAGCGTCACTACTGCGGTGCCGTGCTGGTCGTCATGGAAAATGGGGATATCGCAAATCTCTTTAAGCCTTTTTTCTATCTCAAAGCAGCGCGGCGCAGAAATATCCTCAAGGTTCACACCGCCAAAAGAGCCCGAAATTAGATGAATAGTTCTGACTATTTCATCAACATCCTGGGAGTTTATGCAAAGCGGGAAAGCGTCCACATTGCCAAACGCCTTAAAGAGAACGCACTTGCCTTCAAGCACAGGCATGCTCGCAAGAGGCCCTATATCACCCAAGCCGAGCACTGCAGACCCGTCTGAAACTACAAGGCATAAATTATGCCTGCGAGTAAGCGAATATGATAGGCTATTGTCTTTTTGAATTTCAAGGCAGGGGCGCGCAACGCCCGGGGTGTAGGCAAGCGACAAATCCTCGGTTGTTTTTACGGGGACTGTTGAAACAACTTCTATTTTCCCTTTCCATAGCATGTGCTTAGAGAGCGAATAACTTGAATAATCCATCTTCTATCCTTTCAGTCGCAGTTTATAAGTTAATATTATACTAAACACACATAAGAAGCGACAAAAATCTGTTTGATGACTGCTTATGAAAAGCGGTGCATAAGAAGCATGGACTAAGATGCAAACGGTCTATGAATTTTTAAAGCCATGGTGTAAAATTATTTGGGTAACTTCAAAGAGCAATGGTTTACAGCTCTTTTATGAAAGGGAGGTTTAGAGGTATATGAATCTGATGATAATTGGGGGCTCAGGGCTTTTAGGCTCTACAACTGCGTTTTATGCAGGGACAAAAGGGCTCTTTGATAAGATTTATCTTTTAGGCACGAGGCAAAATATAATTACGCACCATGTAATGGATATGAACCAGGCGCTCTGCCCTGTTTCTGATACGCGTATTGAGGCAGGCAAATATGAGGATATAAGGCATTCGGATATCATACTTATTACTGCGGGCATGAAAGAAAGCCCTACACAGAGCCGCACAGCAAATATGCGCGCCAACTTTGAGCTTATGCGCAAGTTTGCCGAACAAATAAAGGCTTATTCAAAAAGCCCGAAACCTGTTATTTGCGCTACAAACCCTGTTGATGTGCTTAACTATTCGCTTTATAAGCTTATTGGCTGGCCTAAGAAATACTTCCTTGGCTTTGGCTATAATGATACGCTGCGCTTGCGCTTTGCTCTTGGCGAGGAAACAGGAGCCCCTTACAAAAGCTTTGAAGCGTATGTAATTGGCGAGCATGGCGAGAACCAGGTGCCGCTGTTCGAGCATATTCTATTAGAAGGCAAGCCGTTTGCATTGGATGAAGCGCTGCTCACGCGTGTAAAAACACGCATAGGCAGCTTCTTTACAGTGATGCAGGCGCTTGACGCAAAGCGCACATCAGGCTGGACTTCCGCTGTTGCGCTTACAAAGGTCATAAACGCTCTTATTAACGAAACAGACGAGATTATTCCCTGCTCTGCCGTACTTCAAGGCGAATACGGTCAGCATAATGTAAGCCTCGGCGCTTTAACGCGCCTTGGAAAAGACGGCATAAAAAACATAGCTGAGCTTGAGCTTTCAAAGAACACAGAAGCAATGATGCAAAAAGCGGCAGACTGCGCAGCTAAGCACATTTCTTCGCTCGGCCTTGAATAGCTTTAACTTACTTAGACCTGGCTTAATACAAAACTGCATATATGGCAAGTTGAATAGAGTGCTTTTTGCCTGTATACTATAACTTGCGCCTTTAATTGCGTCTAACGGAGGAAATATGAAAATTCTATGGAGGCTTAGCAAAGAAGCCTCAAAATATAAAGCGCTTTATTTAGTCGCTATACTCTCAACGCTTGCACTCACACTGTTAAACCTTGCAGCTCCCAAACTGCTTTCATCAATAACAGCCATTATTGAAAACGGCGGAGGAGCAGAAGCGCGCCAGGCAATCATAAAGCTCACCTTAGTGCTTGTTGCTGTGTACCTTTCACGAATTTTGTTCAGGTATTTAAGCAACTACCTCGCGCACAGGGCTGCATGGAATTTAGTTGAAGAGCTTAGGGTAAAGCTCTACTATAAAATCCAGACGCTTTCAATGAGCTTTTTCCGCAACAAGCAGACAGGTGATTTAATGAGCAGGGTTGTAAACGACACTGCAACATTTGAGCTGCTCTATGCGCATATACTCCCTGAAATGGTAACAAATATAGTTACGCTTATAGGCGTGCTTGCAATTGAGCTCTCAATCAATGTAAAGCTCGCGCTGCTTACCTGCATTCCGCTGCCGCTCATTGCAGTTTCGGGCTGGATATTTTCTACAAAGGTACGGCCTAAATTCAGGCTCTCGCAAAAAGAGCTTGCAAACCTTAACGCTAAACTTCAGGATAATTTTTCAGGTATCCGCGAAATTCAAGCCTTTGGCTCTGAGCTAAGCGAAGAAGAACGGGTCGCGGAACAGGCGGGCTCATATACAAAAGCAGTGCTTCACGCGCTAAAATTTAGCGCTGTCTTTCACCCTGCTGTCGAATTTATTTCTGTAATAGGCACTATTTTAGTTGCAGGTGTAGGAGGTATGCTTGCCTTAAAGGGCGAGCTTGCAGTTTCGGATATTGTTGCGTTTTTGCTGTATTTAGCGATGTTTTACGCGCCGATTACAGGGTTTGCGCGCCTTCTTGAGGATACACAGCACGCATACGCAGGCGCTGAGCGCGTTATGAAGGTTATGGATACCCCTTCGGACATCACCAACGCGCCGGATGCAGAAGACATGGGCGAAGCGCTTGGCTCCATTGAGTTTGAAAATGTTGACTTTTCTTATGAGGAGGGTCAGCCGGTGCTTGAAGGCATAAGCTTTAAAGCCGCTCCAGGGCAGATGATTGCACTTGTAGGGCCTACAGGGGTCGGCAAAACAACGCTTGCGCAGCTGCTTTCGCGCTTTTACGAGCCTACTAAAGGGCGAGTTCTTATTGACGGCAAAGATGTAAAAACAGTTACCCTCGAAAGCCTCAGGAAGAACATTGCGCCGGTTTTGCAGGATACCTTCCTTTTTAACGGCACAATTGCGGAAAATATCGGCTATGCAAACCCGAGAGCAACAGCAGAAGAAATCATAGAAGCAGCAAAGGCTGCGCGGATTCATAACGATATAATGGAAATGCCTGATGCGTATTCAACGCATGTGGGCGAGCGCGGTATGCGGCTCTCAGGCGGTCAGAAGCAGAGGATTGCAATTGCGCGTGCAATTCTCACTAATGCGCCGATTGTTGTGCTTGATGAGGCAACAGCCTCAGTCGATACACAGACAGAGCAGGAGATTCAAAAAGCTATTTCAGCTTTAGCAGGCAGCCGTACAATCCTCGCTATTGCACACCGTCTCTCGACAATCCAAAGGGCGGATTTAATAGTTGTACTTGAAGAAGGGAAGCTTGTTCAAAAAGGCACGCATGCGCAGCTTATAAATGAAGAAGGTTTATACAGGCGGCTTAACTTGATGGCAGGCGGCTGATTTTAGTATATACTTCAAAAAAAGCCGGTTACGGCTTTTTTCTTTTTGCAGCATCCCGGTTTTTTACGCGAATATAATATGAAACGTGCGGCAAGCCCAAGTTAATACCGCATTAAGGCTGAAGCTATGTTATAATATTATCCAATACTTCCACGGAGGGCTGCATGAGTTACGCAGATGATGTATTTAAGGCTAACTGCTTAGACATTCTTAAAAACGGAACCTGGGATACAGGCTTAAACGTGCGCCCTAAATGGGCTGACGGTAAAGCAGCACATACAATAAAAAAGTTCGGGCTTGTCAACCGTTATTGCTTAAGCAGCGAATTTCCAATCTTAACGCTTAGAAGAACCTTTTTTAAAAGCGCAGTAGATGAGCTTTTATGGATATGGCAAAAGAAATCGAACAATATTAGCGACTTAAACAGCCGAATATGGAACAGCTGGGCGGACAAAAACGGGAGCATTGGCAAGGCATACGGCTATCAGCTTGGAATAAAGCATAAATATCCGGAGGGCATGTTCGACCAGGTAGACCGCGTAATTTTCGAGCTTAAACACAACCCGCAAAGCAGGCGCATTTTAACTAATATGTATGTGCATGCCGATTTATCCGAAATGAACCTGTATCCGTGCGCATACAGCATGACCTTCAATGTTTCACACGGAGTACTAAATGCCATTTTGAACCAGCGCTCTCAGGATATGCTTACTGCGAACAATTGGAATGTTTGCCAGTATGCTGTGCTTGTGCACATGCTTGCAGCTTCGTGTGGGCTTAAGGCAGGGGAGTTGGTGCATGTTATTGCAGACGCGCATATTTATGACAGGCATGTGCCCCTTGTTGAGGAACTTCTCTTGCGCGAGCCGCTGCCCGGCCCACAGCTTGTCATTGATGGCACTGCGGATTTTTACGCATTTACAACTGAGAGCTTCAGCCTTAAGGGTTATAGCTTTCACCCGTTTGAGCATGTTATACCTGTGGCAATTTAGGAGGAAAACATGAAGCTTATTGCAGCGGTTGATAATAACTGGGGGCTTGGCAGAAATAACAGGCTGCTTTTTCATATCCCTGAGGATTTGCGTAGGTTCCGCAGCCTGACAGAACACAATACTGTTGTTATGGGCAGAAAAACGCTCGCCTCGCTGCCCGGAGGCAAGCCACTTGCAAACAGAGAAAACATAGTTTTAACAAGAAACCCAGCCTTTTTTGCAGAAGGCGCGCATATTGCAACATCTGTAACTCAGCTTAAGGCCATGCTTTTAAAAGAGCCGTTTAAAACGCGCGAAACCTACTTAATAGGAGGCGCGGAAATCTTTGCGGAGCTGCTCCCATATTGCTCTATTGCGCTTTTAACGCATATTCTTGCTGATGGCCGTGCAGACCGCTTTCTGCCGCTAATTATAGCGCATGAGGATTGGAAGCTTATAGCCCGCTCAGAGTCCCATTTTTATAACGGGCTGGAGTTTTATTACGCAACCTATAGAAATCTAAAAAAAGCATCGCTTATTGACTAAGCTGAATAATTCTAAACAAGGCACAGCTTTTTGGAGGTTTAGATGGAAAAGTACGCATTAGGTCTCGATTTTGGTACGCTTTCAGTTCGGGCATTGCTTGTTGAGATTTTTACAGGCAGAGAAGTAGCTGTGAGTGCGTTTGACTACCCGCATTCTGTTATGGACAAGGCGCTGCCAAACGGCAAGGAACTCCCGGATGACTGGGCGCTCCAGCACCCGGAGGATTATCTTGAGGGGCTTGTTTATGTTATTCGTGATATTTTAAAGACCTCGGGTGTATGCGCCGACAAAATAGTGGGCATAGGGGTAGATTTTACTGCGTGCACAATGCTTGCAACAAATTCAGCCGGAGTGCCTCTGTGCCTGCTTAGCGAGTATCAAGCTGAGCCGCATGCGTATGCCAAGCTCTGGAAACACCATGCTGCGCAAAAGGAAGCGACTTTAATAAACGCGGTTGCAGAAAAACGCTCTGAGGCGTTCTTGGCGCGTTACGGAGGCAAGGTTTCGTCAGAGTGGCTTATTCCGAAGATTTGGCAGGTGCTTAACGAAGCGCCCGAAATTTACGAAGCTGCTAAATATTTTATAGAAGCAGGAGACTGGCTTGTGTGGCAGCTTACAGGCAGGCAAACCCGAAACGCATGCGCTGCAGGGTATAAGGGTATGTGGCACAAGCAAAGCGGCTACCCCTCAAAGGAGTTTTTTAGGGAGCTTGACCCGCGCCTTGAAAACATAGTGTCCGAAAAGCTCAACTGCCCTGTTTACCCGCTTGGCAGCAAGGCAGGCGAAGTAACCCAAAAAATATGCGAACTAACCGGACTTTTGCCGCATACTGCTGTTGCAGTTGCAAATGTAGATGCGCATGTAACAGTGCCTGCATGTAAAATTACAGCTCCTGGGCAGATGCTTGCAATAATAGGCACCTCGACATGCCATATGATGGCAGATGTTAAAGAGCATAATGTAAGAGGTATAAGCGGTGTTGTAGAAGACGGGATTTTGCCCGGCTATTTTGGCTATGAGGCAGGCCAAGCCTGTGTCGGAGACCATTTTGCATGGTTTGTAAACAACTGCTGCCCAGGAGAGTATTCGCTTCTTGCAAAGGAGCGGGGCATAAGCCTGCATCAGCTTTTAAGCGAAAAGGCGGCTCTGCTTTATCCGGGCGAGAACGGTCTCGTTGCGCTCGACTGGTACAACGGCAATCGCTCTGTACTTGTTGATGCCGAACTTTCAGGCATGCTGCTCGGAATGACTCTTGCAACTAAACCCGAAGAGCTTTATCGCGCGCTTCTTGAAGCTACAGCCTATGGAACCCGTAAAATTTTAGATACCTTCCGAGATAGCGGCATCCCAGTAAACGAGCTTACAGCTTCTGGCGGCATTCCCCAAAAGAATGCTTTTGCAATGCAGGTTTATGCGGACGTTTTAAAGATACCTATAAGAATTGGCGGCAGCGCGCAGGCAGCAGCGCTCGGGTCTGCGATTTTCGGAGCAGTCGCAGCCGGAAAAGAAGGCGGGGGGCATGCAGGCATTTTTGAGGCAGCACAAGCAATGGGAAAGCTTGACGCCAAAGTGTATTTGCCCGACGAAAAACGCAGCTTGGTATATGACGCGCTTTATGCTGAATATGAGCGGCTTCATGATTATTTTGGCAGGGGCGAAAACGACGTTATGAAACGGCTTAAAGCAATTCGAAGAACTGCAAGATAAGGCGCAGGCTGTTAAGGCTCCATCCTTAATTTTGCGCGGTGGGCTATGAGTTCGGCTGCAATGCTTATTGCGATTTCTGCAGGTGTTTGGGCGCCGATTTCAAGCCCAATCGGGCTGTGCACACGCAG
>JAKJBL010000130.1 GCA_022707005.1 Bacillota bacterium
CTGGGTTTAAAAAAGATGCGCGTTCCGATTACGGATTTTAGGAAGTGGCGCAGCAGCCGCTCTGTTAAGTCAAAGTTTGAAATTACTCCATCCTTAAGAGGGTGAATTGCAATTATGCCGCCCGGAGTGCGCCCAAGCATTCTGCGCGCTTCTTCGCCAACTGCAAGAATGCGCCCGGTTATGCGTTCAACAGCAACAACCGAAGGCTCGCGAAGAACTATGCCTTTGCCCTTTATATAGACCAAGACGCTTGAAGTGCCTAAGTCTATTCCAACATCATTGAATTCGAATAATGCCATGCTTTAACCCTATTGCCTTTTAAAATTGCTCCTGTGAGCATGCAAAAAAAGCTACATACATTCAGCCTGTATAGTATCATACAGCATAAACTGCGCGTTTTCAAATACACAAAGCATTATTAATAAAAATTTATATAATCTATAAGTGCAGTTAAGAGCAATATATTATTTGACGCGCTTATTGTCAAAGGATAGAATAAGCCATCATACTTATAAGCGGAGGGTTAGTTTTAATGCGTGATAGAAGGCTGCAGCTTGGCTATGGCGTTGTGCTGCTGTTGTTCCTCGGGCTTATTTACGGTTGGTCGGTTTTTGTGACCCCCCTGGAACAGGAGTTTTCATGGGCGCGCACGCAGACTTCGCTTGTATTTACGATTTCTATAAGCTTCTTTTGCTTAGGGGGTATTGCAGGGGGCTTTATTCTGCGCAGGCAGGCAAGCCGCTTTGTGCTTAGGCTTAGCGCCCTGTGCATGCTTGCAGGTTTTTTCCTCGCATCGCGCGTACAGAGCATTTTTTTGCTCTACATTGCTTATGGGGTAATCTGCGGCACAGGCGTAGGGCTCGGGTATAACTGCGTCTTAGGCACAATAGGCAAGTGGTACCCTGAAAAGCCGGGGTTTTGCTCAGGAATGCTGCTGCTTGGCTTCGGCTCGGGCGCCTTGCTTTTTGGCGCAGGCGCAGCAGCGCTTATAGGCGCGTTCGGCTGGCGGATAACCTTTGTGCTGTTTTCGATTTTGTTCAGCGCAGTGCTTTTTATTGGGGCGCAGCTTGTGCGGCCGCCGCTTGAGAGTGAACTGCAGATGCTGCCAAAGCGCAGGAGTCTCCTTGATGGAGCAGAAGAAGCAGACTATTCCCCAAAGGAGATTTTAAAAAGACCCTCCTTTTGGCTTTTGCTTTTTTGGGCGACTGTGCTTGGCGCAGTAGGGCTTGCTGTAATTGGCCATGCAGCGCCGATTGCGCTTGATGCCGGAGCTTTGGCACTTGTGAGCACTGCGCCAGGGATAATTTCAATTTGCAACGGTCTGAGCAGACTCCTTTTCGGGAGCGCCTTTGATAAATTCGGAAAACGAAAGACTATGCTTGTTGACTGCGCTCTGTTTTTCCTTGCTCTGCCTTTATTATATTTCGGAGTTTTACAAAAGAGCAGCCTGCTCTTAGTGCCTGGCTTTATGCTGCTCGGGTTAGGCTTTGGCGGTGTCCCCTCGCTAATTGCTGCTTCAGTAAACAGCATGTACGGGGCTCACCACTATCCAATTAACCTCAGCATGGCAAACCTGCACCTTATATTCGCTGCAGCTGCGGGGCCCACTTTAGCTGGGAGCATTCATTTAACCTACAGCTCTTATTCTCCACTGTTTCCTATACTGCTTGCGCTTTCCATACCTGCAGTAATAGCTGCGCTTATGCTGAAAAAGGCATAAAACGCTCATTAACCTCTGCTTTGAGCATAGAATATACAATCAGCTCAATAATGGGGTGTCTTTATGCCGCAGGGAACACTTATTGCAGAGGTACACAAGCAGGGCGGGCTTCTTCCGATTGCCGGAGCAACGGTTGAAGTTACATCTATGGAAACAGGCGAAACCGAAATTCTGTTAACGAATTCAAGCGGCCGTACAGAGGCTGTTTCTTTAAAAGCGCCGCCGCTTGAAGCAAGCCTTACACCGGACAGTCCAATACTTCCTTTTTCAAAATATACGGTTTCTGTAAGCGCAGACGGATTTTCGCCTGTGCGCATAGTTGGTGTACAGGTGTTTCCGGGAATAGAGTCAATTGTTCCTGTCTCTATGGAGCCGCTTGGAGTGCCGGCAATCAGTCAGCAAGGTGCAGCCGACAACCCCGGCACCCAGGGTTTAGATGAAACCGTAATCGAAATCCCCGAGCCTGCAGTCTTAAACCCCGAGCCGCGAATGCCTGTTGGCCCTCAAGAACCAAACGAAGAAGCTCAGCAGCAAGTTCAGGAAGCCGAACCTGTCTTCAAAATGCAGGCAGCTGGTTTTCAA
>JAKJBL010000131.1 GCA_022707005.1 Bacillota bacterium
TAAGAAGTCGCAAATAAAGAACAAATAAGCACAAAAGGGCGACCCTGCTCTTAGTTGAAGCCTCTGAAAATACAATCTAAACCATTTAATTCAGCAGTAAACTGCTGAGATTTGCATGCTTGTACAATATACCTTACATATATAATTGAGTTACCAGCTAATCTATTTATAAATCCTATCGATATAGTTAATATGGAGAAATTCATAAGTTAAGTTAACCCGACATGCAGCCTAAAATTAATTTGGGTCTGCTTGTCTATTGCTAAAATGCATAAAATTGGAGGAATAAGTATGGAAAGCTTACAAGCTGCAATGCAGTTTAATGCTGAAGACGAAGATACCCTTAAGGGCAAGTATCTAATCTTTACTGTTGGCAAGGAACTTTATGGCATGGAGATACGGAATATAACTGAGATTATTGGTATCCAGCCAATTACGGCAGTGCCCGAAATGCCCCTGTATATTAAAGGGCTTACAAATCTTAGAGGCAAAGTTATCCCAGTAATGGATGCAAGGCTGCGCTTTCAAAAAGAGCAAAAAGAGTATGATGACAGAACTTGCATTATTGTTGTTGAAAGCAATGACCAGACAATCGGCCTTATAGTTGATAGTGTTTCAGAAGTTTTAGTTTTAAATGATGAAGACATCTCCCCTACCCCGGAAATTACAAAAACAGGCCATAAATACATAAAAGGCATAGGAAAATCTGGCGGCAGCGTTAAACTGCTGCTCGATTGTGAAAGGCTTGTTAGCGATGAGGCTTTGGATGGGCTTGCGCCTTCTGCCTAAGCCCTCATCTTTTTTAGCTGCTTTGCGGCTAAATAATGAATTCTATAAATTACCTCGGTATTATCAACGCTTCAACAAATAGAGAAAATAGAGGAGAAATATATGAAAAACCTATCTGTCAGCAAAAAACTAATCGTTGGGTATGGCGTTATTGTATTAATGCTGATCGTAACGATTGCACTTTCGATTCTAAGCATTGGGCGTATTGACGAGCAAATAAACTCTTATGCTGTTTACACTTTACCAAACAGCACAAATATTTGGGTTTTGCGGCACGGTTTTGAAGCTGCGCAACATAATATTGCGCTTACACTTAACGAAACCGATACGGAAAAAATTGAGCAGAGATTTCGGGCGGCTTCAGATATTGGCGCTTCTGTTCGTGAAACCCTTGATAAATACATTGCAAATCAAAGGGACAACAGCCGCGATGAGGCGCTTGCTGAAGTTAATAAGCTTATTACTCTTGCAGGCGGCGTACGTCTTCAGATGGCAGAGCTTTTAAAACACCCGACAGAAGCAAACCAAAAGAAAGCTCAAGCGCTTTTTGAAACTGAATATGCACCTGCCTTAAGCAAAACCGATGAGATTTTAGAAGGCTTTAGCAACACTGCGGTTGAACGCGCAGAAAAGCAGGAGCATGATGCAAGAGCAGCAGTACAATTTGCATGGATTGTCCTTATTGCCTGCGGAGCTATTTCAGTAATACTCGCAGTTATATCAGTCATCGTAACAAGAAACTCGATTTTAACGCCCATTAAGAAGATTGGCGATGCTTATCTTGAAATTTCAAAAGGCAATACCAAGAGTTATATAGACTACGAAAGCAAGGATGAGCTTGGGCAGCTTGCCGCATTTATTCAAAAGACAAATGCTATGCAGCAGGAGATTGTTGGCGATGTAATAGATAAATTTACTAAGCTTTCAGAAGGCGACCTGCGCTTAAATGTAGATAAGGATTATCCCGGAGATTACGCAGCAATAAAGTTCGCAATTGAAAACACCGTAACTTCGCTAAACCAAACCCTGCTTGTAATTGATTCGGCTGCAGGCCAGGTAAGTGCAGGTGCAGCACAGGTTTCAGATGGCGCACAGGCGCTTGCAGCAGGCTCAACTGAGCAGGCTTCATCTGTAGAGGAGCTTACTGTTTCAATTGGGAGAATTGCGGAACAAGCAGCAGACAACTATGAAAATGTAAAGCTTGCAAATCAGGATACTGAACAGGCAGGCAGGGATATTAACGCAGGTAATGAACGTATGTTAGAGCTTAGCAAAGCAATGGCTGAAATAGGCGCAACTTCAAATCAAATTGCAAACATCACTAAAGTTATTGAAGATATCGCTTTCCAAACAAATATCTTAGCACTTAACGCTGCAATAGAAGCAGCGCGCGCAGGCAGCGCAGGCAAGGGCTTTGCAGTTGTTGCAGATGAAGTGCGAAGCTTGGCTGCAAAATCCGCTGAAGCAGCAAAGCAGACAGCTGAGCTAATCCGCAAT
>JAKJBL010000132.1 GCA_022707005.1 Bacillota bacterium
TCAATGTGCGGCAACAAGTCTTTTGAATTTACAGCAGCAGGGCTTGCGCGTACATTCCAAAACATTCGCCTTTTCGGCCAGGCGACAGTACTTGATAATGTAAAAATGGCTCATACAAGAAAAACAGACTATGGGTTTGTTAACACAATGCTGCGCAACGGCAGATATCACTGCGAAGAAAAACGCATAGCAGAAGAATCGATGTGGCTTTTAGAAATGTTCGATTTAGCAGATAAGCGCGATTATTTCGCACGGAACCTTCCATATGGTGAACAGCGCAAGCTTGAAATTGTGCGGGCGCTTGCAACCGAACCAAAGGTGCTGTTGTTGGATGAACCTGCTGCAGGCATGAACCCCAACGAAATAGACGATATTATGCAGCTTATTCGCAGGGTTAACCGCGAACTTGAAAAGACTATCCTAATAATCGAGCATCATATGAGTCTTGTAATGGCGATTGCCGAACACATCAAGGTTCTTGACTTCGGGGTTACAATTGCAGAGGGAACTCCGGAGCAAATAAAGAACAATCCGAAAGTCATAGAGGCTTATTTGGGAGGTGGCGCAGCTTATGATGCTTGAAGTAAAGGATTTGCATGTAACATACGGAGCAATTAGAGCAGTTAAAGGTATTGATTTCTATGTAAACGAAGGAGAAATTGTTACATTAATCGGTTCAAACGGCGCTGGCAAAACAACAACTCTGCGTACTATCAGCGGGCTTGAGAAAGCTGTTTCGGGTAATATTATTTTCAAGGGAATAGATATTACAAATAAGCCGCCTCATCAAATAGTTGGCATGGGCATAACTCATGTTCCTGAAGGCCGAAGAATCTTTACAAACCTGACTGTTATGGATAACCTTAAAATGGGCGCAAATCTGCGCAAAGATGCAGCAGGTATAAAAAAGGACATGGACGAGGTCTTCGACCGCTTCCCGCGGCTTAAAGAGCGCAGCGGACAATCCGCGCTTACTCTTTCAGGCGGAGAACAGCAGATGTTAGCTGTTGGCCGGGCAATGATGTCAAGGGGTGAGCTGGTTGTGCTTGATGAACCTTCGATGGGTCTTGCTCCAATGATTGTAGACGAAATCTTCAGGGTTATACAAAAACTCAATGAGGGCGGCGCAACTATATTGCTTGTTGAACAAAATGCGTATATGGCTCTAAACTTAGCGTGCCGTGCTTATGTGCTTGAAACTGGAAATATAACCATCCACGGAGCTGCGAAGGATTTATTGCGCGACCCGCGCGTAAAACAGGCATACCTCGGCAGTTAAGCAGCTGTTGCTGCTTAACTTAGGAGCTGTTCTCCACTTGATTTAACGGTAAATCTCGGCTACAATAGGTTTGCCAAAGAGTAATTAAATAGAAACGCTGGATGTTCCTATATTGGGGGTAAAATTTATGGAATGGTCTGAGAGCTTTAAACCATCATGCTCACTTAAGGATAGTGTTTATGATGCACTTAAAACACAAATAATTTTGGGAAGACTGCAGGCAGGGGAGCAGCTAAACATTGCAGAGCTTGCAAAAAACATGGGCATAAGCAGCGCGCCTGTTCGCGAAGCGCTCAGTATGCTCCACCAGAATGGTTTTGTTGTGCTAAACCCGAGGAAGAAGGCCACCGTTTCTAATGTGTTAACTAACGACTACAATATTCTCATGGACTTAAGGCAGTTACTGGAACCGTATGCTGCAAAGCTTTCAGCTAAAAACATTCCAGATAATGAACTTCAGGGGATGCGAAAGAAGTTGGAAGCAGTGCTTAAGAATCCGGATGATATGTATACATACGTTGACTCGGATTTATCCCTGCACGATATGATTTTCCAGTACTGCGGGTCTGTGATACTCGCTGATATTCTGCGTATTATTAAGGAACATTCGCTGCGAATTCGCTACTGTGTCGAAGAAATGGCCGAAGAATCAAAAAAGAGCGAGTTTGTTGTTGAAACAACCACAGAACATCTTAAAATATTGGATGCATTGGAGCTTGGTGATAGTGACGGCGTTTATGAAGCAATGGGCATGCATATAAAGAACTTCCTGCTCCGCTCAAAACGCGGCGGTATCATTGAGCAATTCTTAAGCAACAGACACGCGGAATAGAAATCAGTTTATATGCTTTAGTTTTTCGGCGCATGCTTGCTAAAGCTTTGTGCTCTGCTATAATCCGCTAGCCTAACCGGAAAAACCAATATTCCTTGTATTTCGGCAGTAGCAGGCCGCCCGTTTTATTATGCCTGCTCCTATAAACTG
>JAKJBL010000133.1 GCA_022707005.1 Bacillota bacterium
CAAGCACAATGCCCTGCCCGCCAAAGCCACAAAGGCTTATATGCAACGGATACTTCATGTTTTTACCCCCTCAAGAGAATGTTGTGCCGGTAAACACCGGACGTTCAACTCTGACAAATTCGCCTAAAATCAGCTTGCCGCCAAGTTCTTCTTCTGACATACCTTTTGCCTGCGCTTTTGTAAGCGTATTTGCGTCAATCCAGTCAACAAGCGCAATCGGGTCGCCTGTGCGAAGCGCATAGCGGCCGTAGTGAGTGGGACACTGTGAAATAATCTCAATAAGCGAGAAGCCCTTATGCTGCAAAGCGCGCGTCATGGCAGACACACATTGGCTATGCTTGCTTGTAGTCCAGCGTTCAACATGCGTTGCTCCTGCTGATTCAGCGAGCTTGCAAAGGTCGAATCTCGGCTCTGCATTGCCGTACGGGGTTGTCATTGTATGCGCCTGTGCAGGTGTTGTTGGCGCAACCTGACCACCTGTCATAGCAAAGTTAAGGTTGTTTACGCAAATAACCGTGACATCAAGGTTGCGCCTTGCAGCATGGATAAAATGGTTGCCGCCGATTGAAGCAAGGTCACCGTCTCCTGCAAAAATTACCACAGGAAGCTCAGGCTCGACAAGCTTTATGCCGGTAGCCCAGGCAAGCGTCCTGCCGTGCACGCCATGGAGCACATCAGAATTTAAATATACCGGGATTCTTGCAGTACAGCCTACGCCGCCAATCGAGACCATTTGCGCAGGGTCCATCCCAAGCTTATCAAGAGCCTGTGTGTAATAGTTTAAAACCTGCCCGCAGCCGCAGCCTGCACAAAAGAAATGAGGCAGTTTTTCTTTTCCGTCAAATTTGCGTATGTATTTACGCAGCGGGTTAATCTTTATTTCGCTCATCGCAAATTCTCCTTAACCGAATTGAATATCTCGGCAGGCGTATGAACAAGTCCGCGGTTCTTGGTCACGCGTCCTGTCCTGCAAAGGCCCCCGGCTATACGCTCAACTTCAACACAATATTTGCCAATGTTCATCTCGACCGTAAACACCTTTGAAACATTCTTGCAGACTTCCATAATCGCTTCTGTAGGAACAGGCCATACATTGCAAAGCTTAAGTACGCCAAGCTTAATTCCGTTGTCTCTTGCAATCTCAGCAGCTTCAACTGCAGGGCGGACTTCGCTGCCGTACGCAATAAGCGCATACTCTGCGTCATCAAGCATAAAACGTTCAGTTCTGCAAATTTTGCTGCGATTTTCTATAATCTTGCCTGTAACCCTTTTATAAAGATTATCAAAATCTTCAGGATCCCAATCTATACCGCCCTTTTCATCATGAGGGTTAAGCGAATAAATCGTATGATAGCCTTTACCTAACAAAGCTGCATCAGGGCAGCCCAAAGGTTCAGCCCTAAAAGGAAGATATGCGTCCGGAGCTGCGGCTGTATAACGCCTGTTTACTAAATGTATATCTTCTGCTTTAGGAATATCTAATCTTTCGCGCATGAGCGCAATTGTGGTTTCGGACATAATGATAACAGGGTTTCGGTATTCCTGAGCAAGGTTGAAGGCCCATATCGTATAATCGTAAAGTTCCTGCACTGAAGATGGGCAAACAACTATTGCCTCGTAATCACCGCTCGCACCCCAGCGCATCTGCATAACGTCCGCCTGGCTTGCATAGTTTTCACCGCGGCAGCGCTGAACGTCGAGTACGACAATTGGTATTTCAACAGCATAGCAGTACCCGAACCCTTCCTGCATATAGTTAAAGCCGGCGCTTGCTGTTGCAGTCATAGCTTTTGCGCCTGCAAGCGAAGCGCCTGCACACGCATAAATGGATGCAAGTTCATCCCTGCACAAACTTACCGCCGAGTTTTGGCAGTCGCTGCGACATTCTTTCTGAGATTTCATTTGCAGGCGTAATTGGATACCCCGCAAAAAAGTCGCAGCCTGCAGATAGCGCACCTTCAACAGCTGCATAATTGCCAAGCATAAAATGCACACCGCTCAGTACACGTCTGTCCTGTTTCTGTTCCTCCATGGATAATCCCCTTTCTTATTGAGAAAGCTGTTTTTAAATGAAGAAAGATAAAGATATATGTATATAACAAATATAACATCCTATGAATCAACTGTCAACTATCGATGATATAGAATCTCAAGCGAGTGCTCTATTTTCCCCTCAGCTGCTCTATTTCCGCTTATGGAAGGCTATATTATTTAATCACAGTTTA
>JAKJBL010000134.1 GCA_022707005.1 Bacillota bacterium
CAGATACTATAATTTACAGGAAGTCTTATGTCAAGCGGGCAAATGTAAAGATTTATTAAGCCTTCAGGGTGAGAGTTTCACGCTTTATGCGATTGTGGTATAATACATGGAAGGTTTACATAAAGGGTATTTGCTATGGACTGGTTCAAGGCATATTTTAAAAAGGCATCGGGTGAAATAAGCCGCCTTGCGGTAAAAGTGCGCAATGGGCTTAGGCGTGTTCTGCTAAGCCCTAAGCAGGATGAAAGCAGTACATCTGAAGAACCCGAACAGCTGGCGCTTGGCAAAGCTTCTAACGAAGATTTAATAAAGCTAGTGAAGAAACCCGCGTATTTGATGCAATAAGAGAACCCCCTATAGAAAAGCCTGAAAAAAAGGGGCACAGCGATCAGCTGTTTTCTGAGCGCACACGCAGACGCCCGTTTATTTTAAGCGTCCTGTTTACAACCATACGCTTATTAGGTCTTGGAGTTGTGCTCTTGGGCTTTGCGCTGCTTGGCGCAGGGATTGGAATAGCAAAGGCGTATGTTGAAACCACGCCAGTGCTTGACCGCGCCCAGCTTACGAAATCCGATTTTACATCCTACCTTTACGATAAAGACGGCCGTCTCATTACAACCATTGCTGATGTTGAATACCGTGACTGGGCAGATATTGCTCAAATACCGGAGCTTTTGCAGCACGCCTTTATAGCAGTTGAAGATGTCAGGTTCTATATGCACAGCGGGGTTGACTTTAAGCGCCTTTTTTCGGTTGCGCTTGAGGTGCTCGGCAATAAGAACTCAGCAGGCGGAAGCACAATAACTCAGCAGCTAATTAAAAAGAAAATCCTCGGCAGCGAACGTACATATAAGCGAAAGATTCAAGAAGCCTATTTGGCGCTCGAACTTGAAAAGGAAATCGAAAAGGAAGCAATTCTTGAAGCCTACCTTAACGATATACACTTAGGCGAGTCAAATTACGGGGTTAAAACAGCTGCAAAGGATTATTTCGGCAAAGAGCTTGCCGAGCTGACTGTGCGCGAATGCGCGCTCCTTGCAGGGCTGACTCAAAACCCTTACTACTATAATCCGCGCAAAAACAAGTATCAGCGCAGCGAAGCATATTGGGTTGAAACAATGGAGCGAACAGATACTGTGCTAAGCAGAATGTATGAGGCAGGCTTCATAACCTTAGAGCAGTACAGGCAGGCGCTTGAGGAAGACGTAAACATAATAGAAATTTCCGAACAAAAGCAAATGTACGACATGCCGTATTTTGTCGAATATGCAATACGCGATGTTGTACTGCATTTATTGTATCTTAGAGGCATTGAGGATACCCCTGCAAACCGCAACCTCGTTGAAAACGAGCTGCGTACAGGCGGGTACCATATTTATACTACTGTTGATGCAAGAATTCAGCATCTTGTGCAGGACACCCTTTCACAGTGGCAGAAATACCCGCTTTTACAAAACCCGAATAAAAACGTAGTAATAGAAACAAATGCAGATGGTTCAGTAATTGAAACAGTAGAGCCTCAGGCTTCGGCAGTTGTTTTTGATTACCGTACAGGCGAACTGCGCGCTGTAGTCGGCGGCAGAGATGTGCCGACAATCCGAAAAGGGCTCAACCGCGCATATCAAAGCTATATGGAAATTGGTTCATCCATAAAGCCGCTTGCAATATACGGCCCTGCTCTTGATGCAGGCGCCTCTCCTGCTTCTGTAGTAGCGAATTTTCCTGCTCCTATTGATGGCTGGGGTACTGAGAAGGGCTTCCCGTACATAGGCGACAACAAATATATAGGTCCTATAACTTTGCGGCGCGGGCTTGTTTCTTCGCTTAACGTTGCTGCTGCCCGCACGCTCTATGAGCGCGTACAGCCTGAAGTAGGTATGCGCTATTTAATAAATTTAGGCGCGAATCAGTCAAAAATCAATGCCGACGGGCCAGGGCTTGCGCTTGGAACTTCAACCCTTACGCCTGTACAAATGGCTGCAGCCTTCGGCGCAATAGCTGCAGGCGGCGAATATAAGGAGCCGCTTTCTTTCACCCGGGTTGTAGACAGCCAGGGAAAAATCATACTCGATGCTGAGCAGGTGCGCTTAAAGCGGCAGGTTTATAAGCCGAGCACTGCCTATATGCTTACAGATATGCTTGTAGATGCAGTAGCCCATGGAACAG
>JAKJBL010000135.1 GCA_022707005.1 Bacillota bacterium
ATGCATCGCCTTTCCATTCGAGCTTAGTTGCAAGCTTTGCCTGCTTATCAACTTTGAACTGGTCAGCTTCAATAAGGCCTGTTACAATTGCTTGGGTATCAAGGCCTGAATTTATGCCGGTTATTCTCAGCATTGTTCTGTTAAGCGCGTTAAGTGACATTTTGCTTCCCTCCTTGGATTAAACTCTATATCCTTAAAAAGTCTGCCTCATAATTTATTTATCGTAACAAACTGCTATGGACTTAAGTGTTTTAGAGCGCATTTTAGATATGCGCAAAATAAACCACATCTTTTAAGCGCGAGCTGTAAATGCGCGTTATAGGCGAATAACTTGTAAGCTTCCTGCCTGCCTGTGCTATTGTAACCCCCCGGGCATTGTTATAACGGCCGTCGTTTGAAGGGCAAACGACTTGCACATGCCCGTGGCTGTCAGGGTTTTTCCAGGCTGTTACAGCAGGCCTTCCCTGGTTTGCATAAGCCTGCGCCTGCTCTGCGGTAACCTGAACCCAGCCATGCGCTTTGCCATGCTGCATAAGCCATTTATGAATGCCGTTTGCGTTAAGCGCCCTTGCGCCTGAAATATTCGGGTATGTGCGGGGCATTGAGGTTTTTGCGTCTATATAATGGGGAATTTCCGCGCCCATTGCTGAGGTTACGTCCCAAAGGAAAATATTGCAGTATGTGTCGCCGGTGCCTTTTTTGTTTACAGCATAGCGCGGGTTGTTTTCAACATTGAACTGGTCTATAACCTGCCTATAAAGCGAAGCGCTCCTTTTTGAAGGCGAGCTCCTTATAGCAGGCACAGTAGCCTTTGAGGCATTATACGGCGTTGAAGCTTCTTTCGCGCTCTTTGAAAAAAATGTGTCGTTCACACGGCTTAGAAGCTCCCGCGGGTAATCGCTTAAAAGGGTTTCTTCGCGATAGCGCTCAAGCTCGCCAGACTCAAGTTTATTAAGCGCAGCGCTTATGCTTGAAATTGCTGCTCCAAGCGAAGCCGAGCCTGCGCCGCTTGAAAGAAGCATACAAAACGCGAGAAGCTTCGACTTAAGGCTCCCATCATCAAAAGGCATTATATTTTGCGCATCAGAAAGCATAGATAGGGGCATTTTTGAAGCCGCTGCCAAAGGTGCGGACAGCTCTTTGCCAAGATATGATGAAAACGTGCTGCTGCGTGAATCATAAGCTTTTGTAAGGCCTAAGGCATAGTTTTGCAGCGGGTTTTGTACTGAGATGTTCATGCGTGCTTTCCCTTTACAATTTCTTTAAGCGTGTATTTTTCTTTTGCGTTTTTGTCAAGCCTTGTGATGAAGGCAAGCACCTCTGCAATAACATAATAGAGTTCTTCCGGGATTTCATCTCCTATGACAAGCTTTGAAAGCGACTTTGCGAGCTCCAAATCCTCAACAATCGGAACTTGACTCTCCTTTGCTGTTTGCAGCATCTTTTCAGCAACTAAGCCTTCGCCAATGCCAACTATCTTAGGGGCGGAATACTTATCCGCCTCGTACTTTAATGCTGCTGCCTTTTTAATGTCGGGTTTTGGGTTTCTGCTCATTTTACACCCTAAAATCAAAACTTCCTGCTTCTGCTTTTATTATAAAGTTCAGGTTTGCCTCTGCTGTTTCAAGCGTAGTTTTCTCTATAAGCCTTTCTGCGCTTAACTTAGCAAGCGAAAAGTCTTTACCGAGCGCGTTTGCAAGCTCAGCCGACTTTTCTAAAAACATAGGTAAAGCGCTTTCCCGTTCAACCTTAAACTTTATTGAGACGCTTCGCTTTTTTAGCTTTATATGCGCCTCTACCCGACCCATTTCTTCTGTTTTTAAGCCAAGCACAGCTGATAAGTTTTCAGGGTCAAGCTTTGCGCCCTTTCGATTGCGCTTGTAAACATAAAGCTCTGCAGCCTTATAAGAGTCATAGTTAAAGGGAATGTGCAAAGATATAAATCTTGTTACCCCTTCTAAAAACTTCGATTGCGTAAGCAGGGGTGTAAGCTTTTCAAGCACAGGCCGCTTATTATATGTATCGGAACTTTTTATATAAGCTTCAAGCGCTTTTAACTTTTCACCCTGAAAAGCAGCTGCATCTTTTAGGCTTTCTGCTGTTATTTGCTCTGTTTGTGCAAAAAGGCCGCGTATATGCGCCTTA
>JAKJBL010000136.1:0-344 GCA_022707005.1 Bacillota bacterium
GGGGGAAAGTGATGCCCTTTATTTCACTCCCTACATATTCACGCACTGCTTTATTGCTAATGTTTCTGGTTTTGCAAATTACAGCAATTGCTGCTTTCATAAACTCATGGAGTATAGAAAGAAAAAAGCGCAGCCTTCTTTCAATTTCATTGCTTGCAATAATCTATCTATTTATCTTAACCATACTGAGCGCTGTTTTATACGAAAATAATGCGGGGCATGCGCTCCACCCCGCTTTGGTGTTTTTTGCAAATCTTCCTGCAGTTGTTTATTTAATACTGTTTACGCTTGGATCTGTTATATTTGCGCTTATGATTATAAAAGACCATAGGCGCAGAAAGGGT
>JAKJBL010000136.1:354-2143 GCA_022707005.1 Bacillota bacterium
AATTTGCCAACCGGCTTATGCTTTGGAACTGAAAGCGGAATTGTAATACTTGTCAACCGAACAATGGAACGCCTTTGCCATACCCTTACAGGGCATGATTTGCAGGATGTTTCTGCCTTTTGGGAAAGAGTAAGCTCCGGGGAGCTTTGCGCCGGAGCCAAACGCTTAACAGATACGGAATCACCAATTCTTCAGCTTGCGGATGGCGCTACATGGTGCTTTAGCCATAGGCTTATTGAGGTTGAAAAAAAGCAGGTTGTTCAGCTTATTGCAACTGATACAACAGATTTAGATAAGTTAAGGCACCGCTTAACACAAGCAAATGAAAAACTTGATAAAATGAACGCAAGGCTCATACACCATGGCGAAAACATAGCGGAAGTTACAGCAAAAGAGGAGCGTCTTGCCACTAAGATGAGGCTCCATAACGAATTCGGTCATATATTATTATATACAAGGCGCAGCCTTGCAAATGAGGCGGACGAAAAAGAAGTCCGAAATATTCTCGGCTTATGGAGGCGCAATGTCAGAGTTTTACGCGCCGAACTTGAGCCCAAGGAAATAACTATGCTCGAACACCTGCAGGGAGCTGCTGCTGATGTAGGCATCACCTTGAAAGTTGACGGCACTATTCCAAAAGACAATAAGGACAGCCGGCTATTTATATTTACTGCAGGAAGCGAGGCGCTCAACAACGCAGTGCGCCATGCAGAGGCAACAGAGCTTTACATAAGCATATCTGAAACAGAAAGCCATTATACAGCAGCGTTTTCAAACAACGGAAAAGTGCCTGAAAGCGAAATTACAGAAGGGGGCGGCCTTTCCTCCTTGCGTGCAAAGATAAAAGGGCAGGGCGGTCAGTTGAACATACAAAGTCTGCCGTTTTATCAAATGACAATTACGCTGCCAAAACGAAAGGGGGTAAAAATTGATTAAGGTGCTCATTGTTGAAGATGACCCAATGGCAAGGGAGCTTTTAGAGATTTTTGTGCGCAGCAGCGGCCGCTATGAGGTTTCGCGCTCAATTGCGAGCGCAGCTTTGGCAGAAACTTATTGCCTGAAAAACAAAGTTGATTTAATTCTAATGGATGTGTGTACGGATTTGGGCGCAAGCGGGCTGGATGTGGCTGCAAAAATAAAAAAGAGTATGCCTCATATAAAAATTATTATTATTACAAGCCTGCCGGAGTATAACTTCATAAGCAGAGCGAAAGAGTACGGGGTGGACAGCTTCTGGTATAAGACCCCTGTAGCTGAAGAAATACTGGAGCTAATTGACCGCACTATGGCCGGAATTTCTGTTTTCCCGGACAGTACGCCCTCTTTACAGCTTGGTCAAGCGTTAAGCAGCGAGTTTACACCCCGGCAGCTTGAAGTATTAAGAGAGCTTACAAGCGGCGAAACCAATGCCGGGATTGCTTCGCGCCTTGGCATGTCCCCCATTACAGTGCGCAACCATATTCAAAAGATGCTTGAGATGACCGGCTTTGAAAACCGAACAAGCCTTGCTGTTGCAGCTGACAAAAGCGGCCTTGTGAGCCGGGACTTTTAAGCTTTCCCGAATAATCATAGCCCTAGGGGGAACCGCTGGGCTATTTTGTTTTGAGTTAGCTGTATTTATAGTACATTTGAACCATGCGCTATGGAGAAAAACCCGATATAATTAGTGCAAAATAGGCGCTTCTTTTTGTTTTTATGTATATCTAAAAACATTACAAATAAAACTTGTATCTACTATCAGCTAATAACAGGAGGTATTGGAAGTGACATTTTGCAATTCTTGCGGCAA
>JAKJBL010000137.1 GCA_022707005.1 Bacillota bacterium
CGCTCGTGTGAGGACTGCGCTTGCAGTTTTCACTGCGCTGTGCATGCTGCCGCTGTTTCTTTTTGCCCTAAGGCTTGGGCCAAACCTTGAAAGCACGCTTATAGAGGCGCAAAGCGCTGTTGCAAAGCTTAACGCTGCAGCAGGTGAACTGCCTGCAACTCTTCAGCAAATAAATATGCTTGTTGAGGATGGGCAGCTTGCTGCAAAATCAGCTTCAGCAGCTATGGAAAGCACAACAGAAAAGCTCGAGGCGCTTGATTTAGAGACACTCAACTTAGCTATTTCAGATCTTGCTGCTATTGTTGAGCCGCTTTCAAAACTTTTTAAGCGCTAGAAGATTTAGAATGCTTTGTATACTTTAGGCATATACTGTTTTCAGGCGTCCGCCTGCATCGTAAGAACACGCAAACCGCGCGAAAATTGCGTTTTCAATGCAGGCGGGCGCCGTCGACTAAAATAAAAAAAGCGCGCCCCGCACTTATAGTATATGCTGCTGTTTAAAAGGTGTCTATATAGGTATCTACCTGGGTGCCTTCGCTTGTATGCCTTGATGTGACTGTAATGCGCGTGCTGCGCTCATATTGAGCGAGTATTATTTGTGTTGTTTCGGTCAGTTCCTGCTCGCCTTCTTCTGTTTCTTGGAAGCGCGAGTATATTGCGAGCATATCCTTTTCGCGCATAGAGGCTTCTTCTACTTCAAGCTGTGCATCATCGTTAAAAAACACAAGCTCTGCGTCCTTATACTCGGCTAAATAATCGGCTGAACCAAGAAAGTCCATAAAGAACCGCTTTGAAAGCTCAGAATTATCTGCAGTTAGAGTATATGTTTCAGACTTTGCTTCATTAAGAAGCGCTGTAAGCGCATTCGCGTTTTCTTCAATATTTATAAAAGCCTGGGCCTCGTCAAAAAGCCGCTTTGCAAGACTCGCAATGTTGTTTTGACCGCTGCTTAGGGGGATGGCATCGCGCCTTATGGGTACGCTAAACCCGCTGCCGCTTACTTTTTCATCGGGAATTGTGTAAAGCTCTTCGCCGCCTTCAGCAACTACAGGCACTGTGTTTTTCATATTTTTGTCGCTTTGCTCCATTAGGTTTCGCATATTGGCGTCCTGCTGAGCTGAGCGGCTAAAAATCATCCTGCCTGAGAGCGCGCCTATTGCGACAAGCACAAGCATTGCCGCAAAAATCGTTATTACCTTTGTAAACTGCTTAATGGATTTCATAATGAACCCCTGCTTTATTTTAAATTAGGATTACTTTTACCACAAGAAGCCCTGCTGTTAAAAGTACCGTAATTATTCCAAATACAGAGACTGCCTTTGCAAACTGCAACATTTTTCGTACCTCCAACGTTTCTTTAAACTAATAGTAACATGCGCTAACCTCATGTCGGTCTCAAAACGGTCTCATCTTGGCCTCATTTTGGTTTGATTTTGGTCTAATTTAAGATTATTTAAGAAATTCCGTAAAATTCGTTAAACAAGGGCGAATTTGCAAGCAGTTTCCTTTTATTGTGCTTACTGTTATAATGCTTATATACGCAAGTTTTGGGGGTGCAGAATGGACAGTACCGTTTTGTGGAAGTTATCCTACGGTCTTTATTCAATAGGCGTTATGGATGGCGAAATTCCGCAAGGCTGCATAGCAAACACAGTATTTCAAATTACAGCTGAGGATATGCTTGCAGTAAGCATTCATAAAGAAAATTACACGCATCTGCTGCTTGAAAAAACGGGCAGGTTTTCAATTAGCATTCTAACCGAAAAAACGCCTGTGCGCGTAATAGGCAGGCTTGGCTTTCAAAGCGGGGCGCCCTTGCTTAAAGCTAACTGTGCGGGGCATTTAATCTGCACAATTACAGGCAGCGCTGATATAGAAACCCACACTGTGTTTTTTGCCCGCGTAACTCAAGCACTTATGGATGAACCTTTGCCTGTTTTGACATACGACTATTACTATAATGTTATGCGCGGCAAGGCGCCTAAAAAGGCGCCTACATACAGGGGCGTATAGGTTTTAAGCTCAGTGACTACGTATTTCTACAACT
>JAKJBL010000138.1 GCA_022707005.1 Bacillota bacterium
TTATACGGTTATGCTCCCTGCATACTTGGAGTCAACTTGGGCAAAGGTAATGCAGGGAGGCTCTTTATGCTCATTTTGTTTTTGCGCGCAATTATTCTTTATCTTGTTGTGTTTACGGTAATACGCCTTATGGGCAAACGGCAAATAAGCGATTTGCAACCGTTTGACCTCGTATTTACGCTTTTAATCGCTGACCTTGCAAGCGACCCGATTGCAAATACAAGCATACCTTTGGTCTATGGCATAATACCTATTCTTGCGCTTTATCTTATGCAGCAGCTTGCCGCATATCTCTCGCTTAAAAGCGAAAAAGCCCGCTGTATGCTTACAGGCAAACCCCAGATAATTATTTCAAAAGGGGTGCTCCAGGAGGATGTGATGCGCAGTTCGAACTATACTATAAGCGACCTCATGGAACAGCTGCGCAAAAAAGACGTCTTTGATCTAAGTGATGTTGCTTTTGCCATAGTTGAAACCGACGGCAACCTCAGCGTTATGCTAAGAGGCGACAGGCAGCAGCCAAAGCTTAAGGACTTAAAGCTTCCTGCTGCAAATGACATACTCTCAGAAATGCTCATTGTCGATGGCAAGGTCCATGAAAACGCGCTTGAATACTGCGGCCGCTCAAAGGAATGGCTTGAGCTGGAGCTGACTGAAATGGGGGTTGCAACCCCTAAAGAGCTCTTCTTTGCGAGTCTGAGCGCGGATGGGACGCTGCTTGCGCAAAAATATAATAAATTCGGCGGAAACACATATTCGCGCCTTACAAGGCGACCTGCAGGTAAAAAAAGTGGCTAAGAAACTCGCGAATACTATCAGCATCCTGCTGCTTCTCGGGTTGTTTATTTTTCCCGCTATGAGCCTTTCGCGCTTTTGCGATGATCTTGTTTCACATGCGGAAGAAGCTGTAAGCGCAGTTAGGCAGGAAGACTGGCAAAGAGGGCTTGAGCACCTTCACAGCATGAACTTGGTATTTGATAAGAAGAAGGATATACTGCATCTTTTTTTGCACCATGAACTTGTAGAGGGGCTTGAAGCCGCAATAAGGGGAGGCCTGCAGCTTATGTATGTTGAAGACAGCGGGCAGGCTGTAATGGAGCTTGAAACAATAATAACACGCGCAAAATACTTAAAAAGCATTGAAGTCTTCAGCGTGCCGTCCCTGCTTTAGCTCTCGTTGCGCCCTATTCGCCTTGGTGTTACAATTAAAGCATCTTTAAAGGCAAACGGGGGTAAAGATGCAGGAAGATAGAGCGCTCTTTTGTGCAATTGCAAACGAACTCACACTATGCAGGAACCTTGTGCTTGTTACAGTGCTAAAAAGCAGCGGCTCAACCCCTCGCGGGCCTGGCGCCAAGCTTCTTGTAAAGATGGACGGCACAACGCTTGGCACAGTGGGAGGCGGAGCTATTGAGCATGAAGCATATAAACTTGCGTTAAAAACACACGAAAGCCAGACCTCATTTTCAAAAGAATATGTGCTCGCGCCAAACGAAGCCGCAGATATCGGGATGGTTTGCGGCGGCAGGACTGCGCTTTACTTTCAGTTTATTTCTGGTGCAAATTCAGAAGCTTTGCGTCTGGCGCAAAGAATTTGTGAGTTGGTTGAAAAAGTGCAGGGCGTATGGCTAATAACCCGCATTAAAGAAAACTGCGAATGGGAGATGACAGTCTATACCATAAAATACGGATTGGAGCCTTCTATTTTTCTAAACACTGATACGCTCACGCCAATGCTTAAGCAGAGCGCGGTGCTTGTTTTGGGCGAAAATACTTATTTTGCACAGCCGCTTACCCAGCCGGGGCGCGTTTACATTTTTGGCGGCGGGCATGTCGCGCAAGCGCTTGCTCCTGTGCTTGCGCAAATAGGTTTTAGCGTTGTTGTACTTGAAGATAGAAAAGAATTTCTAAATCCTGCGCTTTTTGCAGGCGCAGCAGAGGTGCTTGAATGCGACTTTTTAAACCTCACCAAAACCGTTGAGCTACACGAGCCT
>JAKJBL010000139.1 GCA_022707005.1 Bacillota bacterium
TACAACCGCTATTTATACAGCAGAGCGGATTATGTCTATTGCTACTCTGTGCCTGTTGAGCAAAACGCCTATAGGCTCGGTTATTTGGATAAGGGCGAGGCAGTCTTTGCAATGGCTGGCAACGGCACTTGGGTGCAGGTGCTAATAAACAACTCTGTAATGTATGTGCCTGCCGTAAATCTCTATGACTACGGGTATTCCAGCAGCACTGATTATGCGCCGGGAACAAGGGTCTATGTAAACGAGGCAGGCGGAACGCCAACCTATGGGGACACCAGCAAAAACCCATTTAAAGTTTCGGGCGAAAGTGAAAACTACGGCAAAATCCCCTATGGAACATCTCTTATTGTTGCCCAGCAGCAGGGTTCGCTCTTATATGTATACTGGGTTGATAACCGTCCTGGCACGACTGCAGTAAGCATTGGCGCTTATGTTGATATGTACGCAGTAAGACGCTAAACATTTACTAAAGCTAAAGCATGTTAAGGCGGCGCACAGCCGCCTTAACTATGGCACTTGTAAAATACGGCTATAGCGCATATCATTGCATAGAGCAGTTTGCATGGGGGTTTTTATATGAATGTTTTTATCGCGCTTTTGCTTGGGCTTGTTCAGGGGCTGTGCGAGTTTTTGCCTGTTTCAAGTTCCGGGCATCTTGTGCTGCTTCATAATATCTTCGGCATAGAGGAGGGCGCGCTCTTCTTTTCAATAATGCTCCATATAGGCACGCTTTTAGCTGTGTTTGCGGTATATCGTGAGCAAATCTGGGCGCTTATAAAAAAGCCGCTTCAAAAGAAAACAGGCATGCTTTTAGCTGCGCTTGTGCCTACTGTAATACTTGCGGTCGTGTTTAGGGATTTTTTCGAATCTTCATATTCAGGCAAATACCTTGGCGCAGGGTTTGTGCTTACAGCCTGCCTTTTGCTGCTTTTGCAAAGGCTAACAAGCGGAAAAAAGACGCTAAAAACTATGGCTTTGCAGGATGCGCTTTTAATCGGCCTTTTTCAGGGCGTGGCAATTCTGCCCGGCGTATCAAGAAGCGGGGCAACCATTGCAGGCGGCGCGATTATGGGGCTTGAAAAAAACGAAGCTGCGGAGTTTTCCTTTTTGCTTTCAATACCTGCAATCTTGGGCTCTGTTGTCTTTGAGCTTCCTGAGCTTGCAGAAGGCGGCCTGAAGCAGGTTGACCTCCTCTATGTGCTAATAGGTATGGCTGCTGCCGCTGTTTCAGGTTATTTCGCAATCCGCTTTATGCTAAGGATAATAAAGCGCAAAAAGCTCTGGCCTTTCAGCGTATATTTAAGCGCGCTCGGCGTGCTCGTGCTTTTAGACCAGCTTTGGTTTCACTTCTTCTTTGCATAAGCACCCGCGTTGACAACGCGTTTCTTTGGGTTGTATAATTAGGGCGCTGCCTGGCTTAGGCAATGCATATATGTTCCCGTAGCTCAGCAGGATAGAGCGTTCGCCTCCTAAATGGGAGGAACTACACTCGCCTCTGAGACCACAACTTCATAAATGTTTCCGTAGCTCAGCTGGATAGAGCGTCCGCCTCCTAAGCGGAAGGCCGCTGGTTCGAATCTCGCCGGGAACGCCATAAAGCCCCAGAAATGGGGCTTTTTTTGATGCCGAATTACACATTTGATTTGCAGTTTTGCTAATCAGTACGCTTGCTTTTTGCAGCATCTTACCGCCTCGCTTTTTTCTTGCTTGCTAATCGCTGTTCAGAAATCTTCCGTTTTTGCTAATCAAAACGCTTGCTTTGCTAATCGCTTTTTTCAGCCGTTTTTGAGCTTGCTAATTGCTGCTAACCGAGGCGAGTGTACTTCCGTTCGATTGGCTCACCATTCGCAGCAATTCCGCGGCAAGCTCCGGCGAGTTTTTCAGCAATTCAATCAGCTTTGAAGCATCGCTTGAATCAGCCGTTGCTTCTTTCTTCTGAGGTGCTTCAAACGGTAGAACAGCAGTCAACGGGGAATCGTTGT
>JAKJBL010000013.1 GCA_022707005.1 Bacillota bacterium
CCTCCGCTTGGGAAGCCGCCGCCAACGGGCAAACTAAAGCCGCCTTGAGAACCTCCGCTTGGGAAGCCCCCGCCAAATGCGCCGCTTGTTGCAAGCGCTGTGCCGCTAAACATCGCAAATGCGAGCAGAAGAGCGGCTAAGCCAAAATATTTTCTGTTACGCATAGTATTTCTCTCCTTTCGTATTGAGCTTAATGCTCATAGGATTTCCTACTTTCCTATATGGATATAGTAAACCTAAAAAGGAGAAATATAACAGCAACCTAAAAATAAATATATTAATTTGCAACGAAGAGCAATCTCACGCATAAAAAAGCAGGCGCTCCTATATGCAAACGCCTGTTATTGCAATAGCCTGATTTGCTGTATGCGGTTATGCCAAAAAACAATGCTTAGTCGCTCAAGTATTTCGCCCAGTATTCGTGGAATGTAGAAAGCCCGTTTTGCTTCATATCAGTTGCTATATATGTTCCAACATAGCGCCAATGCCACGGCTCAAACGCAAAGCCCGTAATGTCGGTTTTGCCTTCAGGGTAGCTTAATATAAAGCCGTATTTATAGGCGTTTTTGCAAAGCCAGTCGTATTCGTTTGTTGTTTCGTACTTATAGGCGGAAAGCGATTTTTTCTTAGGGCCTTTTAAGCACAAATCAAAAGCAAGCCCTGTTTGATGCTCGGAATGCCCTGGCCACGCATACCAAATGTTGTTTGCGCTGCCGCGCTTTCTGTTTACTCTGTAACCTGATTTTATATATGGGGAAAGCCCCTCTTTTTGCATATCAAGCGCCATAGTCAAAAAGGCGTTAAGGCAATCCTCCCTAAGCCGCACCCCTTTTTTAGCATATTGTTTATCAACATAAACTAAGTTTTCTGGTTTATATGCTTTTGGTATGCAAAAGTGCTTGCTTATAAATACGCTTGTACTTGAAGGGTCTAAACTTAGCACGGGGTTTTTATAGTTTTCCTCATCAAGCCTCAGCTTTAGGGCAATGGCTGCATTTGCTCCATATTCGGGGGATTCTACGCTGCCTTCCTGCTTAATTGCTAAAGCAAACGGAGCAAGACCAAAAACTAAAGCGCCTAAGAGCATTAGCGCGAGAATTCTTTTTACATACAATTACATCAGCCTACTTTCTCATCAATCGCACAAACAGTATTTTAACATATACGCAAAAGGGTGACAACTTTAACGAACCTGTTGACTATGGCAAAAAGCAGCGGGTATACTCCTTTTAAAGAGCATAAGGGGGATGATTATGGCAGAAATATATTTAGCAGGCGGCTGCTTCTGGGGCACAGAGAAATATATGTCCTCGATACGGGGCGTGCTTAAAACAAGCGCAGGCTATGCAAACGGCAGCACAGAAAACCCGACATACGAAGAAGTTTGCTACAAGGATACAGGTCATGCCGAGGCCGTAAAAGTTGAGTATGACCCGGGTGTCATAAAGCTCTCGTTTTTGCTTGAGCTCTTTTTTGAATCCATTGACCCGTTTTCGCATAACAGGCAGGGCGGGGATGTCGGCACACAGTACCGCACAGGGATTTATTACACTGACCCTGCTGATAAAGAAATTGTCGAGTGCGCGCTGGCAAGCCTTGAAAAAAGACTCAACAGGGCAGTTGCAATAGAGCACGGGCTGCTAATAAACTTCTATCCTGCAGAAGAATATCACCAAAACTACCTTCAAAAGAACCCAACAGGCTACTGCCATATAAGCCCTTCGCTTATTAAAAAAGCAGCCAACGCAATAGTAGATCCTGCATTTTACCCAAAGGAAGGCAATAATGCCCTAAAAGCGCGCCTTTCTAAAATGCAGTATGATGTTACTGTAAATAAAGCGACCGAACCCCCTTTTTCAAGCGAATATAATTCCTTATACTCCGATGGCATATATGTTGACATTACAACAGGCGAACCGCTTTTTTCCTCAAAGGATAAATTCGACGCTGGCTGCGGCTGGCCGAGCTTTACAAAACCTATTGACCCGTTTACTGTAAAAGAACGCGAGGACAATTCATTTTTAATGCGGCGCACAGAGGTCATAAGCAGAGCAGGCAGCGCACACCTTGGCCATGTTTTTGCAGACGGGCCTAATGGAGGGCTTCGCTACTGCATAAACGGGGCTTCGCTGCGCTTTATTGAAAAAGCGCAAATGGAAAAAGAGGGCTACGGCTATTTGCTTAAGCTTATATAAGCTACGCAATAGAGCGGGGGTTTAGACTGAGATTGCCATATAGCTAAGGCAAAATTTATCCGCCTTTTTAAAAAACTGTTTGACAAACAGATTTAGCTGATATATAATATCCAATACTCCATACGATGTATGGCAGAATTTTAGGGTTTTAAGGGCAAAGCCGGCGAAAGCCGGTGGCGCAAAACTACAGGGCCTAAAGGCAAAGCCAAAGGCAGCCAGTTGCAGTACCGCAATAGCGGCAAAAGCCGTAGGCGTTATTATCGCAGCTGGAAAGCTGCGATTTTTTGTTTCTTATAAAAGCTGCGGGAAGGTAAGCCATGATTGTTGTAATAGCAGTTGCAATGGCAGTTCTTATGGGGTTTGGAGCGCTCGCTATTGATACGAGCATGCTCTACCTTGAAAACACGCGCCTTCAAACAGCCTTAGACGCAAGCGTGCTTGCAGGCGCTACGCTTTTGCCTGATACGGGGCTTGCGCGCCTTGAGGCGGAAAAATACTTAAATGCAAACGGCTTTAGTGCTGATGGCGTAGAGTTTGATTTTGAAAACAACAACATGGTAATTACAGCTTCAGGCACAAAGGCAGTAGGCGCAGGGTTTTCAAGCGTATTCGGCAGAAAGGAAAACACAGTTAATGCGCTTGCAAGCGCAGAAAAAACATTTACAACGAGCGGCTTTTCGTTTGACTACCTGCTTTTTACGGACGACGCAGGCTTTACTCTAAAATCCAGCGACCCGCTAAATATTTGGGGGAATGTGCACGCAAACGGCTCGCTTAATTTTTCATCTTCCTGGCACCCTGCAGGTTACAGCACAATTGGCGGCAGAGCAAGCGCAGTACATACAGCAACAATTCACAACAGCTATAAGGTTTTAGGCGGCACTTCAGGCAGCGCCCCAAAGGAGGACATGCCTGATATAGCAAAAATCGAGCAAAACCTTAAGCCAAGCCAGCCGCTTTTGCCGGGCGACCTTTCAACTTATACTGTACTTAACCCTGCAAATATCGTGCCCGGCGTTAAGCAGGTTTTTACAGGCAATACCTATATAACAGGCAGCTGCACCTTCACAAACGAAACAACTGTAAACGGCAATCTCTATGTTGACGGAAAGCTTACTATTCAAGGCACAGCGCCTGTTTGTGAGCTAAACGGCACGATTTACGCAACAGGCGACATTTCTTTCGGGAACAGCTTCAGGGGCAAGGGCAATGTGTTTTCAGGCGGGAGCATTACATTTGTAGGCAGCTATATAGACAATGACGGCATAATTTACGCGCTTAACAACATAAGCCTCGGAAACGCCTTTATAAGCAAGGGCAGCATTTATGCAGGCGGTAATATTACGATTTCGGGCTATGACTGCACATTGGACGGATGCAATATATTCGCAGGAGGTACGCTTACCTCAGGCGCAGCAGCGCACGGCAAAGGGAATATCTTTGCCAAAGGGAGCATTGCTTTCAATAGCTATGAGGCAAGCCTTAAAGCAGGGGACATGGTCTGCGTGTTTTCGGCAAACGGCAATATCGATATAAAATACCAACGCGGCAGAGGCGTGCTCTTTGCGCCAAACGGCAAAATAACATGGCAGGGCTATGGCGGCTCGTATTACGGGCATATAATCGGCAAACAGGTTACAATCCCGGGCAAAGTAACAATTTACCCGCTTGAGGGTGAGCCAGACTTTATGGGGAATGCGCTTGTTGAGAGCATTAAGCTTATTCGCTAAGAGGTATTAACTTTCGCGCAATTTGCACGAAATTAATAATAGGAGCAAAATTTTAATAGGGGCAAAAGGGTGTCGGAGGTGAGTATGCATTATGTTGCGCTGCAAAAGCAGCTTAAGCACAGCCTGTTTAACATTTCCCTAAGTTGCAGGTAAGCACACATAGTAAACTATGAAGCGCTTACAAAAGTATCTCTTAATTGAAAAAGGCAAGGCAGCCGAAAGGCTGCTCACGCAAAGCTACAGGGCCTAAAGGCAATAAGCCCACGGCAGCCAGCCGCCGGATTGAGCTGCTTTTGTTTACGAATATGGCAGAGCATATCTGCCGCATCAAAAGATGCAGCGTAGACGAATTAGCCGGCATTCGGTGAAGCGTCACGACATGCCCCGTTTAGGGGCAGCAATCGGAGGACTTATGTGGATACCCATAGCAGCTCTTGCAGGCACCCTTTTGGGGCTGCCCCTGCTAAACCTGACGAGAACGCTAATTGCTTCGCGCGTTGAGGCGCCCTGCACAAGCCCGCTTATAAGCGGCAAAGCCGTATACGGCTGGTGCGGTCTCAACTTAGCTGCGTTTGCAATAATCACAAGCCTGCTTCTTACTCAAGGAGCGCTTAGCGTGCTTTTTGCGCTTTTGCTTTTTGAGCTTATGCTTGCCCTAAGCGCAGTCGACCTTCTTATTAGGCGCATACCGAATGAGCTGCTGCTTGCAATGCTCCTTGTATTCGCGCTTTACAAAACTGCAAGTGCAGGGTGGGAACTTACTTCAAGCCTGCTTGGCGCTGTAGCCGCAGGCGCTGTGTTTATACTCCCTTCAAAATTTGGCTTAAACATTGGCTGGGGGGATGTTAAATACGCCGTAATTTTAGGCTTTTGCTTCGGGTTAATAGGGCTTTTGCAAATCATGCTTGTTATGGGAGTTGCGATGGTCGGGCATTTAATTTATCTATATGTTCGCAAAAAGGGCACGCGTAAGTCGCTTGCAGCAATGGGGCCGTATATTTCGCTTGGCGCAGCTACGGCTATGGTCTTCCCGCTGCTTGAAACATTATTAAATTTTAAAATTTAAGGAGAAATAATATGAAAAAGTTCATGGACATCCTTAAGGATGAAAACGGCCAGGGCATGGTCGAATACGGGCTGATACTCGCACTTGTCGCAATAGCCGCAATTGGAGCATTGGTTCTCTTAGGGCCGAAGATTACGGAAGTATTCACGAAAGCAGACAACGAGCTAGACAAGGCCTTAACGCCCCCAACGCCCTAAAAGAAACGAATAATTAACAAGCACTTACCGCATATCCGCCCGCTTAGCGGGCGGATATGCAAAACGGCAAAATGAAAAAGCGGCAGAATGCACATTGTGAAAGCGGCCAGGCGCTTGTTGAGCTTGCGGTTTCGCTGCCTGTGCTTTTGCTGCTGCTTTTTGGCATTATGGAGTTCGGCTGGTATTTTTACAACCAAATGAGCATTGAAAACGGAAGCCGCGAAGGTGCGCGCTACGCAATTGTAAACAACGAGTCAGCAACGCTTACAACAGATGTTGAAATACTTGTTCAAAATATGATTAAAGGCCCAGGAACAACTGTTGTGCTTGTAAGCCTAATAGGCGACGACATAAAAGTTACAGTAAATAAAAGTGTGCCAACTCTAACACCAATTGCATCGCTTTTTACTAATGCACAAGGCGGCATGTACAGCCTAAGCGCCTTTACGCAAATGAAGATTGCCTGAGTGTTTTTATTTTTGAAGATACGCAAACATGCTTTAAATATTACCTAAATTATACGCCGAAAACATCCACATGAAAGGCGGGCTTAATGAAGAAGATTTATATACTCGCAGCGATTTTCGCAGTTTTAACAGGAGCGGCAGCCTATTTTTTCGCCATATCGCTTGAAAAGAAAGCGACAGTTGTTATTCCTATGGGGCAGGTTGTTGTAGCGACTGTGCCAATACACGAAAATACGCTTATAACTTCTGATATGGTCGCAGTTAAAGATACTGCGCTTGAGTGGGTCGCGCCTAACTCTATTACATCGCTAAATGACGCTGTAGGCAAAATCAGCCGCTATTATTTGCCTCTTGGCCAGCAGCTTGCGCATGAGCAGCTAAGCGACATTACAAGCGGCAGCCAAGGCGGCCAGCTTTCGTATGTTATTGAGGATGGCATGCGCGCAATTACGCTCTCTATTGATGAAGCTGCTGGCGTAGGCGGGTATATCTCAAAAAGCGACTATGTGGATGTAATGACGTCTTATACGATTTACGATGAAGAAGAAGCGCCTGATGGCACAATGGAAATAACTAAAACTTACGCTTCAGGCCTTTTAATTGAACGCGCGCGCGTTTTAGAGCTCGGCCCGCTTTCAGCCAACCTTCCAGGGCAGCAGGTAACAGGCTACGGCTTAATTACACTTAGCCTTAATGCTGACGATGCGCTCTCGCTCCACTACGCTATAACAAGCGGAGCGCATATTTATATGACGCTTCGAAACCCAAGCGATACAAGCGCAGGCCCTGCGGAGCTGTTCATACCTGTGCCTGATTTGGGCAGATAGGAGAAACGCATGGAAAAGCTCAAGGTGCTCGTATTAAGCAGCGATAAGACAATACGATATAAAATTAAAGAACTTCTTGATGCAGGCGATATTGTAATTGTCGGCTACAGCGATGTCTCGCCTATAGCTGCGCAAAAAGCACAGGGGCTTTTGCCTGATGTAGCGCTTATTTGCTATGAATCTCCTTCCACATTTGAAATTGCGCAGCGCATTTACCAAAGCGTGCAGGGATGCGCCATTGTGCTAATAAGCGAAAAGCTTAACCTTGAGCTTGCAAAAGAAGCGCTCAACTCCGGCATACGGCTTCTGACCTCTTTTGAAGAAGGCGCAACTGCTGTGCTTGACACAGTGCGCCGCGCAGGCGCGCTTGAACAGTTGCGGCCCGGAGCAAAGGAGGCTTCTCCGGGCAAAACGCGCGTTATAAGCATATACTCGGGCAAGGGCGGCACAGGCAAAACAACACTTGCAGTAAATTTGGCTGCAGCGCTTGCAAAGCAGGGCAAAAAGGCTGCGCTTATTGACCTTAACCTTGATTATGCGTGCGCAGCGCTTTATTTGGATATTCAGGCAAAGGATACAATTGCAGAGCTTGCTCAGGAGCGCGCAAACCTTACTATGGATGTGCTCCGCGGCTTTACTGTGCAGCATTACTCAGGGCTTACTGTGCTTGCAGGCCCAAATACGCCTGACAGCGGCGAATATGTCGAAGGCCGCCATGTAGAAAGCATACTTTCAGTAATGCGCCCGTTCTTTGACTGTATTTTTATTGATTTGCCCGCAAACTTTACAGACTCTACAATAACTGCGCTTGAAAACAGCAACCAGATTTATATAGTTATGCAGCCCGACCTTGCAAGCGTGCGAGCAGCGCACCTTGCTACAACTGTGCTTACCTCGCTGCAGCTTCGCGAAAAGGTCGTCTATGTTTACAATAAAGAGAGCAAAGCCTTTCTTTCGTTAAAGGATGTTGAGCGTGTTTTAGGCACAAAGCCGCAGTTTATACTCACACGCGATGATAAACTCGCAGACCGCTCTATGTGCATAGGCAGACCGATTGTGCTTGAGGAGCCGCGAAGCCTCTTAGGCAGGCAGCTTAAGGCAATGGCAGCGGAGGTGTTCGAAAAATGAGCTTAAGAGGAAGGCTTAGCAAAGCTGAGGAAGTCAGCGCCCCAAAGCTGAATATAGACAGCCAGCCGGTAATAACAATGCCGGACGCTGCGCATGAACAATACGAGGCAATCCGCGAGCGCGTCCGCAACCGCGTAATCGATAGATTGCGCACCCAGCAGGGCGACCCGAGCAGCGCACAGGTGCAAAGCGTAATCGACGATGTGCTTATGGAATACGCAAGCGCAGTAACCCGCCTTGAGCGCGGCCGAATTGCGCTCATGCTATATAACGAAGTAATGGGCTTAGGGCCTATTGAGGAGCTTTTAAACGACCCTGGCGTGAGCGAAATTATGGTGAACGGACCCAACCAGGTCTTTGTAGAGCGCAACGGCAAGCTCCACCTTTCAAACGTGACCTTTCGCGATAATGAAGCAGTAATGCAGGTTATAGAAAAAATCGTAGCAGGCATCGGGCGCCATGTTGACGAATCAAGCCCAATGGTTGACGCGCGCCTAAAAGACGGCTCGCGCGTAAATATTATTATACCCCCGCTCTCACTCATAGGGCCAACGATTACAATCCGTAAATTTGCAAAAACGCCTTTTACAGTGCATGACCTTGTTGATTTTGGCTCGCTCTCTCAGCACATGGCAAGCTTCCTTGACGCATGCGTTAAAGGGCGGCTTAACATAATGGTTTCTGGCGGAACAGGCAGCGGCAAAACTACACTTTTAAATGTGCTTTCGGGCTTTGTTTCATCGGATGAAAGAATAGTCACAATTGAAGACGCTGCAGAGCTTCAGCTTAACCAGCAGCATGTAATAACCCTTGAAAGCAGGCCTGCAAACCTTGAAGGCAGAGGCGAAATAACAATCCGCGAGCTTGTAAGAAACGCGCTGCGTATGAGGCCTGACAGAATAATAGTAGGCGAAGTGCGCGGAGGCGAAGCTCTCGATATGCTCCAGGCTATGAACACAGGCCACGACGGCTCACTTTCGACATGCCACGCAAACTCCCCGCGCGATATGATTTCACGCGTTGAAACAATGGTGCTTATGGCTGGAGTTGAGCTGCCTGCGCTTGCAATCCGCGGGCAGATTGCAAGCGCAGTAGATGTGATTGTTCACCAGAGCAGGCTTCGCGACGGTTCGCGCAGAGTAACGCGCATATCTGAAATAACGGGCATGGAAGGCGATACAGTCAGCATGCAGGATATTTTCGTCTTTGAAACGGACGGCGCGTTTGACGGCGAAGGGCGCTTTTACGGCCGCTTTCGCACAACGGGCGTGTTCCCCCGCTGCGCAGATAAGATTCGCACAAACGGAATCCCTGTACAGGAAGACTGGTTCAAATAAGCAAAAGGAGGCGCCATGGAAAAGCTGCTGCTAAGCTTAAGCGTAGCCGCGTTAGTGTTTCTTTTTGCGGCGCTTATCGGCGTTACGCTCTTTCGCGACAGGCTTAAGGCACAAAGCCGCCTGGACGCGCTTAGCAAAGAACAGATAAAATCGCTTGCAAAAAGGGAGCTTTTAAGGCAGCGCCAGCCTGCAATAAAGATTTCGACAGTGCTTATTGAGCAGCTTGCAAGCGCGGGCGTGCCAATGCGCGCAGAGGAGTTTTTAATACTTTGGGTAGTGCTTGCGCTTGTGCCTCCTGCAATAAGCTTTCTGCTTGAAGCGCACATGCTTATCCCTCCTACGCTTACGCTTATAGGGCTCTGCCTGCCGCCGCTCTATGTGCGGCACAGCCGAAAAAAACGGCTCTTAGCTTTTGAAAAACAGCTTGCTGACGCAATTATAAGCATAAGCAACTGCTTAAAAAGCGGGCTTACATTTCAGCAGGGGATGCAGCATGTTTCAGAACACATGGATGAGCCCATAAGCCGCGAGTTTGCGCGCGTGCTTCGCGAAATGCAGCTTGGAAGCACTGCTGAGCGCGCGCTAACAAACCTTACGCGCCGCGTTGCAAGCACTGATGTTAGGCTTATGGTAACTGCAATTTTAATTGCGCAGCAGGTTGGCGGCAACCTTTCTGCTGTGCTTGAGAACATAGCGCAGACAGTTTCAGACCGACTTAAAGTTAAGGCTGAAATTCACACAATCACCTCAACAGGAAGAATTTCAGGCATGGTAATCGGCTTTTTGCCTGTTGTAATCGGGCTTGTGCTTATGCTTATGAACCCCGACTATATGCAGGTGTTCTTCACAACGCATAATGGGCGGATGCTGCTTGTTTTAGCTGCAGCTCTCGAATTTATCGGCTACGCAATCATCCGCAAGATAGTATCAATTAAGTATTAAGGGAAGGTATCAGCAAAAGGAGGGTATATGGCGCTTTTAGTGCTTTGTGCGTCGGGCTTGGCGTTTAGCCTCATCCTGCTGCTTTTTGACCGCCCGCGCTCGCAGTATTGTGCAAAACAAAGGCGTGTTAAGCGCATACAGGAGGACTCAAAGCTCTTTACAGACGAACTTGAGGAAGACTTTTCAAAGCGCTTTATAAAGCCGCTTATATCTGCGCTTAAGCAGCGCGTTGAGCGCGCAGCCTCGCGCGCTATAAGAAAAAGCCAGGCGAACACAAAGCTTGAGCGCAAGCTCCGCTTAGCGGGCTTTTACATAAGCGTTGAGGCATATACAGCGCTTCGCCTTGCAATAACTGTTGGTTTAACTCTCCTTTGCACACTGTTCGCGCTTTATATGGAGCTTGAAACAAAAGAAATGCTGCTTATAATTGCAAGCGGGCTTTTAATCTCGCTGCTCCTGCCCACCTACTTTTTAATTTTAAAAAGCCGCATCAGGCAGACTTCAATAAGAATGCAGCTTCCTGATATGATGGATATACTTTCAGTTAGCATTGATGCAGGGCTAAGCTTTGATTTGGCATTAAAACGCGGCCTTGATAAATTCACAGGAGCGCTTAAGGAAGAGCTTACTATTTCATCTATGGAAATCCAAATGGGCAAGCCAAGACGCGAGGCGCTCTATGACCTTGGCGAAAACAACAGCGTAGCAGAGCTTAAGACGCTTGTTGCTGCAATAATCCAATCCGAACAAATGGGGACTCCAATAAAAAGCGTGCTTAAGACGCAGGCATCACATATGCGGCTTTTACGCAAGCAGGCTGCGCAGGAAAAGGGCATGAAGGCTTCAGTTAAAATGCTCCTGCCAATGGTGCTTTGCATCTTCCCTGTGCTTTTTATAATACTTATGGGGCCAACTGTGTTTAACATTATAAAAGTCTTTGGTGAACAATAATGAAGTACGCCACGCTTTATTGTGAGGGAGGTTCAAGCCTTAAAGTACGCACAGCGCACACCTTTTTAAAGAGGCTTTTCGGGCTTATGGGGAAGCGCAAAACAGACGGGCTTTTGCTTTACCCATGCAGCCAGGTTCACACTTATTTTATGCGTATGCCGATTGATGTTATTTATTTGGATAAAAGGGGAAAGGTGCTTTTAGCGCTTGAGCCGCTATATCCCAACAAAACAGGCAAATATGTTAAAGACAGCTTTTATGTGCTTGAGCTGCCAATGGGGGGTTATAAGGCGCTAAACTACCCAAGTGCGTTTCGACTTGAAATAAAATAAGGCAAGCTTATGGAAAGAAATGAAGATTTAACAAATTCTAATATGCCGCATATAGAAAAAGCGCAGTATTCTGCATATAGAAAAGCGCAGCTTATAAGCATGCTTGAAGAGCAGCACAGCACGCTTGCTGCAATGAAGCGCGTTTTCTACACAGAAACAAACGAACTCAGGGAGCGGCTGATGGCGTTAAATACTGAAAACAGCTTCTTAAAAGACGCACTTAAACAAAAAGAAGCTGAAGCTTGTGAGCCTTCGCAGACTGAAGCTGCACTTCGCGAAAAGCTAAGACCGCTATTAGAAAAGCTCACATTAAAGCATAATGCAGAGCTTGACGCGCTGCGCCTTGAATATAGAAGCCTTAAGGAGCGCCTTTTAACAACTGAAACTGCGCTAAGTGATATGCGCTTAAAAGCGGGCAGCCTGCTCACAAAGAAAAAAGCTGCCGAGGAAGCGCTTATACGCCTGCAGGCAGAAAACTTAAAGCTTTCTAAAGCGCTTAATGACGAAGAAGCGCTTGTCCATAATGCAAAAATGCTTGAGTTTGCCCAAGTTGAAGGCGAACTTAGCCAAAAGGCGCTTAATGCAAAACTTGATGAATATAAGGCTGCGCTTCGCGCCTCAATAAAACTTACCGAGCGACAGGAAGAAACTATTAAATCGCTTAATGAAGAGCTAAAAGAAAGCGAAGCAGCTTTAATTGCATTGCGCAAAGAACAATCCGAACGCCTCAAAGGCATACGGCATCAGGTCGAACAGCTAAACGCGCTTTTAGAGCCGCCAATAGAGCAGCAGATGCAAAGCTCTATAAAGCAGTTCCCGCTTCCCAAAAAGACCTAAACTGCATAAGCTGCCTGTACTTTGGCAAATCTATTTTCAGGATGTGAGTTAAATGGATGAAATGCCTGAGGGGCTGCTGTTTGCGCTTTCAAAAGACAAATGCGCTATGAAGCGGTTTTCAGCACTTGATGACGAAAAAAAAGCGGATGTAATAAAAAAGGCGTCGGGTGCTCTAAGTGCGCAGGAGCTTTTTCATATAATAAGCAGGCTTTAATATTCCTTAAGCACAAGCTCAGTTTGGCCTTGGTTTAGCCCAAGCTCCAGCCTGAGCACCTTTTTATGCCCCCTATAATCTTTGCGCACCATATCCCTAAGCTCTGTGCCGCGCTGATAACCGTGAATAACGCGTATGCGGTATGTGGCAGAGGTAGCGCGCTTAAGGGCGCTGTCTAAGCAGGCCTTTGCCTGGAGCTTTGTCATGCCGTGAATGTCAAGCTCAACAATTCCGCTCATTCTTAACCTCCGCGCAGCTAAAAATGTCATTGCAGTGCGCGTCAACTGCAACAACTGCCTTAAGACCGTTAAGTTTTATTTTAAGCACAGCCTCAGTGCCAAGCTCGGGATATGCCACTTCTTTTACTTCGACTATATGCTTTGAAATTATAAGCGCTGCTCCGCCTGTAACTGCAAAATAAACTGCGCGCCCCCGCATTGCTTCAACAACTGCGTGAGAGCGCCTGCCCTTACCAATCATTGCGCTTAGACCGCAGTCTAAAAGGGGGAGGGTGTATTTATCCATGCGGCTGCTCGATGTAGGGCCGCAGGGGCCTATAAGCTCACCTGGAGCAGCGGGGCATGGGCCTGCATAAAAAATGCAGGCGTCCGCAAGCTCAAAGGGGAGCTCTTCTTTAAGCTCAAGGCTTTTAGCAATGCGCTTGTGCGCTGCATCACGCGCTAAATAAGCTGTGCCAAAAAGGCTGACAATCTCGCCTGCGTGAAGCAATACTGCCTCTTTATTGGAAAGCGGGAGCTTAACTTCTTTTGCCTGCATTTTTACCCCCTTAAATTTCAGCGCTTTTGTGGCGCGAACAATGGCACTGCATATTAAGAGCAACAGGAAGCCCTGCTATATGCGTGGGCAGCTCAGCTATATGGCAGGCAAGCGCAGTTGTTTTGCCGCCATAGCCCATAGGGCCAATCCCAAGCGAGTTTACGCGCTTTAGCGCTTCTTCCTCAAGTTCGCTTAAAAGGGCGGAAGCCGATTTTTTGCCTGTTTCGCGCAGGAGCTGGCGTTTAGCTAAAAGCGCTGCAGCTTCCATTGTGCCGCCTATGCCGACTCCGATTATAACGGGCGGGCAGGCATTTGCAGCGTTTGCCTTAACAGTTTCTACAATAAAGCCGAGCACCCCTTCAACACCGTCCGACGGTTTAAGCATTTTCAAGGCACTCATGTTTTCGCTGCCAAAGCCCTTTGGCATAACCGATATATTTATTTTGTCGCCTTCTACTAAGCGCAGGTGTAAAATTGCGGGTGTATTCGTAAGAGTGTTCTCACGCGTGAGCGGGCTGAGCGCTGATTTTCGTAAATACGCGCGTTCATAAGCAAAGGCTGCGCCCTCGTCAACAGCCTTTGTTAAGCTTCCGTCAATATGCACCTGTTCGCCTAAATCAATAAATACTATTGCAAGCCCTGTATCCTGGCAGCAGGGACGGCGCGATACATTTGCCAGGCGGCTGTTTTCAAGAATTTGCTCAAGCGCCATTAAAGCTGCGCCTGTTTCTTCTTTTTTCGCCTTCTCAATTGCATTTAGCACATCCTTTGGCAGGCTGCATACTGCATCAATAAAAAGCCCGGCAACAGCCTCTTTAATAGTTGAGGCAGGAACTATGCGCATTTAACTTCTCCATTCTTTTTCTAAGATGCCTATGCCCTGCGCCTCCAGACTGATGGGGAAAACAGAAGCAGCAGAGGGAAGATTTCGAGCCTGCCAAGGAGCATATCTATAGAGAGCACGAACTTAGAAAGCGGCGAGAATACGCTGTAGTTGCCGGCCGGGCCTACAAGGTCAAGCCCCGGGCCAATGTTGTTGAAGCAGGCTGCAAGCGCACTAAGCGTAGTTTCCATGCTTTTATTATCAAACGAGAGCAGGAGGAAGGACACTATACATATCATAGCATAGGCTGCCATAAAGGCATATACCCCTGAAATCATATCCTCCTTTACCTGCTTGCCGTCCATGCGCACAGGGTTTACTGCGCGGGGTCTAAGCATCATTTGCATACGGGCTTTTAAGGATTTAAGCAGGATTAAAAGTCGCACCTGCTTCGCGCCCCCGCCAGTTGAGCCTGCGCAGGCTCCAAAAATCATAAGCACAACGAGCAGGTAGCGTGAAAACTGCGGCCAAAGGTTAAAATCCGCAGTTGCAAAGCCTGTTGTAGTCATAATCGACGAAACCTGGAAGAAGCTCAAAAGCGCAGCTTTTGAAAACGAACCGTATTGAGGCAGAATGTTGAGCGCAATAAGCAGGGTGCTAAAGAGCATTATGCCTATATAGAGCCTGACCTCCCCGTTTTTTAACGCGGCTCTCCCCTGCCCTGCTAAAATTAAATGATAGACTGTGAAGTTAACGCCAAAAAGCGCCATAAATACGGCAATAACAAGCTGCAGGTACGGGCTTGGGTAGGCTGCTATACTTGCGTTTTTTATTGCAAACCCGCCTGTGCCTGCTGTTGCAAAGGTATTTAGCAGGCTGTCGAAAAACGGCATCCCCCCAAGAACAAGCAGCAGCACCTGAATAATAGTAAGCACTATATATATTGCGTAAAGAATCTGCGCGCTGTTTCTTAATGTCGGCGCAAGCTTATCAACGGAAGGACCGGGGCTTTCCGCTCTTAAGAGGTGGAAGGTTTCGCCGCTGCCCTTTGAGAGCGGCACAACTGCAAGCATAAAGACGAGCACGCCCATGCCGCCGAGCCAGTGCGTAAAGCTGCGCCAGTAGAGCATGCTTTGGGAGAGCGCCTCAACATCCTTAAGAATGGATGCGCCTGTAGTCGTAAACCCGCTTACTGACTCAAACCACGCATCGAGCAGGTTAGGAATATAGCCGCTTATATAAAACGGCAGCCCGCCAAAGAATGAAATTAGCACCCAGCCGAGCGCAACTGTAACAAACCCCTCGCGCGCATATACCCGCCCTGGACCCCGCCTTAAGCGCGTAAGCAAAAGCCCTATAAATAAAAGCACGCCGATTGTCATAAGAAACGCCACAAGGCTTGCCCGTTCCTGATAAATGGCTGCAACTCCAAGAGCAGCGAACATGAACGCGCCCTCAACAAGCAGAAGATAGCCTATATAAATTGAAATTGCGCGAATATTCATATTATTCCTTTTCAGCTGCGCCAAGCTTCGGGTTTTCATTAATGAAAATATCCCGCATGTCGAAAATTGCATCTCCTGTTGGGGCAACAATAACTACTGTATCACCCTTTTGCATTGAGTCGTTGCCTTTTGGAATAATGACTTTGCGGCTTCTTAAAATTGCGGCAACTAAAATTTCTTCTTTTAGCGCAAGCGCTTTAAGCGGAATATCAAGATAGGGCGCATCCTCGTTTATAAAAAACTCTATTGCTTCAGCCTTGCCTTCAGCAATTGTGCAAAGCGCTGTGACCGAGCCTCCTGAAGTGTTTGCCATTGCGCGCACATAGCTTACGATTTCGTCAGATGTGAGCAGTTTAGGGCTTACGACTGTATCAATCCCCATATTTGCAAATACCGAATAGTATTCTGTGCGGTTGATTTTTGTTATTGTTTTAGGGACGCCTATATAGTTGCCAAACATTGAGACTATTAAATTTTCCTCGTCTATGCCTGTTAGCGTAACAAGGGCGTCTGTCTGTTTTATGCCTTCTGACAGCAAAAGCTCCTGGTCAGTGCCGTCGCCGTTTATAATAAGCGCATCTTCAAGCGCAAGAGAGAGCGCCTCAGCGCGCACAAGGTCACGCTCGATTATTGTAACGCGCACATGCGCTTTCAAAAGCATTGCCGCAAGATATTCCGCTATGCGCCCGCCCCCGACTATATGCACGCTCTGTGTTTTATGGGTGCTAATGTTTAGGTGGCGCAAAAGGCGCGCAAGCTCTGCTGCGTCAGCAGCGATTGTTATTTTGTCTCCCTCAAGAAGCTTAAAGTTTCCTGAAGGAATTGTTATTTCGCCATAGCGCTCAACAATACATATAAGCGCGTTAAGCTCTTTTAAATCCCCAAGCTCAAAGAGCCTTTTCCCTATAAGCGGATTATTTTCTTTAAGCTTAAGCTCAACAAGCTCAGCGCGCCCGCGCGCAAAGGAATCCCGCTTTAAAAACGGCGGGAACTGCAAAAGCCGAAAGATTTCGCGCGCTGCAGCACGCTCAGGGTTAATGCTTAGCGAAAGCCCGAGTTCTTCTTTAAGAAGCCTTAGCTGCTGGTCATAGGCAGGTTCGCGCACGCGCGCAATCGTATGCTTGCAGCCAAGCTTTCTTGCAAGCAGGCAGCAGAGCATGTTGACTTCATCCCCTGAGGTTGCTGCAATGAGCAGGTCGCTTGTTTGCACATTTGCTTCAAGCTGCACGCTTACATACGCGCCGTTGCCTTCTACAACAGCAACATCGAGAAGCTCCTGCGAAGTGCGAAGCACATTCGGATTGCTGTCAATAACTACTACATCGTGCCCTTCCTGTGATAGCTGCTTTGTAAGCGTAAAGCCGACTTTTCCATCACCGACTATAACTATTTTCATTTATATCAGCCTCCTGCAGGCATCATTATAACCGCAGTAAATTATATATACAATGCGCCGCAAAAATAAACATACAACAAACGCGCCTTTTGTCAAGAGGCAAAAAAAGAGGGGCTTGTGCCCCCCAAAGCGCTGTTGCGCTTAAAAGCCCTTTTCTTCTATCCAGGCTGCAAGCTCATTCGCCTCTGCATGGCGCAGGCTTTTAAGCCGCTCTGCCATTTCAAGCGAATTAAACTTGGAAAATAGCAGCACAGGTGGTATGCGCTCTATAAATTCTGCATCCATTGCATCTGAATAGACCTTAGAGTTTACTATAATCCCCCGCTCAAGCGAAAGCTGCAGCTCTACCCCGCCCCACTCAAACCTACGCTCAAGCGCAATATCAAACGAAGGGGTTTCGCCCATGCGCCATTGCCACGAGGCATAAAGCGTTCTGAGTTCTTCAAGCCGCTGCTGGTTTAGCGAAGCAATCTGCCCTACGCGGCTAGGCCCGTAGTTTTTTATAAACGCGTCAAGCAGCGCCTTTTTCATATTTTCGACGTTTATTTCGGGGTTAAGCTCACAGAGGTTCACAACCCGCTGCCGTACGCTTTCTACGCCCTTTGCGCTTAGTTTTTCAGGCGATGGCGCAAGATAGCGCCCAAGCTTATTTAAATCAGCGCTTACAAGCACAGTGCCATGATGGAGCGCGGTATCCTTTGAAAACCTGAATGCGTTGCCCGAAAACTTTGCGAGGTTTTTGCTTACGAGCAGGTCGTTTCTGCCTGAAAACTCGGTTTCTATGCCAAAGCGCCTGCAGGCCTGCTGTATTATGGAGAGCTGGCGCATCACGTCATATTCGCTGCGCTTTACGATAAAAGTAAAATTAAGGTTGCCAAGGTCGTGAAACACAGCGCCTCCGCCTGATGCGCGGCGCGCAAGCAAACCGCCCTCCTGCTCGAGCAGCGATGCCCTGCATTCCTTCCATGCGTTTTGGTTCTTGCCAAGTACGACCGTATTCTGGTTTTGCCACAGGTAAAGGGTGCAGCCTTCTACACCAGATTCAAAAAGCAAAGTTTCAAGGCTTAAATTATAATAAGGGTCATTCACCTTGCTTAAAAATACAGCATTTTGCATTCGCTAACCTCTTTGCTGAGGGGGTTCTGAAATAATAAGCAATGCCGCCTGAGAGCCACGCCGTCACTTCTCATTTAATCAGCCTTTCCCTAATATAATAGTATTATTGTACCCAAATCGCATAAGCTACACAAGGAAATACATTTTGTAAACTGCAAACTAGAAAATGGTTTGACAGGATGGCTGCCTTGCAGTATCCTATAATAATATATAAAGGGGCAATTCCAATGCTCAGCCTTTACGAGCTGCTTAAAAACAGCCTTGCAAGCACTTCAAGTTCTTTGCTCGGTGAAGATATACAAAGCACATATATAGACTGCGGGGCAGAAGGCTGTGCTGCAAGGAGCGCAGTGCCGCTCATGCTTGGCTTAGACGCAACGGCGTGCGCCTTAAAGCTTAACAACAAAGCCTCGGACTTTTCGCTTTTTGGCGTGCAGCTCGTAAAAAATGTTGAGGCAAACGAAGGCCACCTGCTTTTTAGCCTTACTGATGAGTTTTATACAGAGGCGCTAAAGCGCGCGCTTAATGAACTTGAACCCATTGAGCAGTGCCCTCTTTTTGCTCATGGCAGCGCTGCGCTTGCGCGGCTTGAATATACTATGCGGCGCATGTGGATGCTTGGGCGCAAAAGAGAAGGCGAGCCAAGCTGCCCAAAGAACCCGTTTGTGCAAAGGGCTCTGCTTTTAACGCTCGGTGCAGCAGAACGCTTAGACAATCGCAGAGCGCTTACTTTAAGGCTGCTTAAAGCTTCGGATTGCCTCCTTTGCATGACGAGAAGCGTGCCGCAAAGGGAGAGGCCGGCGCTTTGCACAGAAAGCGCACATGTGGGCGAATGCGCAGCCCGGGTTTTTGCGCTTTGCCTTGCACAATTGTGCTAAGAAAGGGCAGCAGCCTGATTGGAGGTTAATATGAAAATCAAATGGTATGGTCACAGCAGCTTTCTCTTAAGGACTCAGGCAGGAGTACGCCTTTTTACAGACCCGTGCGGCCCTTATACAGGCTATGTGCTTAAAGACATTATTGCTGATGCTGTAACTATAAGCCACAGCCACAGCGACCACGATTATCTTGGCGCGTTTTCCAACACACCGCATGTAATTAACAGCGAGGGGCTCCATGAGTTTAAAGGCATAAGGATAACCGGCATCCCAAGCTATCATGACGAAAGCGCGGGCAAAGAGCGCGGCACAAACCTTATATTCCTTTTTGAATTTGACGGGCTTCGCGTTGCGCATTTAGGCGACCTTGGGGATTTGCCCACAGACGACGCCTATCTGCAATTAGGCAAGTTAGACGTGCTGCTTGCTCCAGTTGGCGGCACATATACGATAGGCCCTTCAAGAGCGTGCGAAATTGCCTGCAAAACTCAAACAAATATCTTCATCCCAATGCATTACCAGACACCTACGCTTACGCTTGAAAAAAAGCTCCTTGGAGTTGAGTCAACGCTTTCAATAGCAAAGGGCTGGCATATTCATAAACTCAACCAAAATGAGGCTGTAATAACAAAAGAAAGTCTCGGTGAAAACCGGCTCCTCGTGTTCGACTACGCAAAATAACAAAGAGCGCTTAACTTAAGTTTTAAGAACGCTTATGGCGGGGTGCTGTAAGCGTTTTTTTGCTACCCTAAAAGAAAAAGGGGGTATGCAAAACGGAAAACAGCATTGATGCAAAAGCTGCAAAGCGCCTTCGCATAGCCGCAAATAAATACTTTAAAGCCTGTGACGAAACGGCAGAGCGCGTTATTCTTAAAAGCGGGGCGCCTGCCTACCATCAAACACCCTATACCTTAGCAGGACTCTGCGCTGCACTTGGGGTTAAAAAGGAGCAGATAATGCAGGCACAAAGCGGGAATGCCTCTATGCTCAATGAACAGGTAGCCGCAGTTTTAAGCTGGGCTGCGCTAAGGGTTGAACAGCATATAGTTGAGCGCGCACTGCTTGGTGAGCTTAACGTCTCAGTAGCCTCTATACTTCTAAAAGACTGGGGCTACGGGCTTAAGCAGGAGAGCGAAGCGCCTTGTGAAGTTAAGGTCGTACTTGAGGACCCTGAGGGGTTTAGCGGCTGATGGATAAGCTTAAAAAAACCCATGTGCTTAAGGGGCGCCCAAACCCTAAGCAGAAGCAGTTCTTCATGAGCAAAACGCGCTTTTGTGCTTATGGCGGTGCACGCGGCGGCGGCAAGAGCTGGGCAATGCGCCGCAAGTTCGTGCTGCTTGCCTTACGCTACAGCAGTCTTGAGCTTTTGCTTTTGCGAAGAACGCTTAATGAGCTTATGGAAAACCACGGCCGACCCCTTTTGCGCGAGTTGAATACGCTTGCAAAGTACAGCTCGACTTCGCGCGCGTTTTTATTCCCGAACGGCTCAAGAATCCGCCTCGGCTACTGCGACAAAGAAAAGGACGTTTATCAGTATCAGGGGCAGGAATATGATGTTATAGGCCTTGAGGAAGCGACACGCTTCACATCTGAACAAATGCAGTTTTTAGCAACATGCAACAGAACCTCAAAGCAGGGTTTCTACCCGCGGATGTATTTTACATGCAACCCAGGCGGCGTAGGCCACGCTTGGGTAAAGCGGCTTTTTATAGACCGCGATTATACACAATACGAAAAGGAGGAGGATTATACTTTTATCAGAGCTTCAGTTTATGACAACCCCGTACTTTTAAAAAATGATCCGAACTATGTGCGCATACTTGAAAACCTGCCCGAGCACTTAAGGCGCGCGCACCTTGAAGGCGATTGGGATGCGCTTGGCGGGCAGTTCTTCCCTGAGTTCCGTGTGCAGCGCCATGTGTGCGATGCGTTTGAAATCCCCTCTTGGTGGACGCGCTTTCGCTCTATGGACTGGGGATACAGCGACCCCTGCTGCGTGCTTTGGTTTGCTTTAGGCCCTGACGGCCGCATTTTCGTATACAGGGAAGAATATGCGCAGCATGTGCTTTCATCCGAAATGGCAGGCAGGATTTTAGCGCGCTCAAAGCAGGAAAAAATAGCATATACCGCAGCTTCGCCTGACGCATGGCAGACAAGAGGGCTTCGCCATAAAATTGCAGATGGTGTAGAGGGCGAGAGCATTGCAGAAGTGTTTTCAAAATGCGGAGTTTCGCTCCTGCGCGCAGACCCGGCGCGCATAGCAGGCTGGCAGCGTGTGCGCGAATACCTTGCAGTAAGAGAGGGCGGGCCGCTGCTTCAGATTTTCCCCTGCTGCAAAAATCTCATTAGAACTCTGCCGCTCTTGCTCCACGACAGCCATAATTTAGAAGATGCGGCAGGAAGCGAGGACCATGCAGCAGAAGCGCTTCGCTACGGGCTTATGTCAAGGCCTAAGAAAAGCGTTATAACTAAAGCAAAGGCACAAATGCCTTATGATCCGTTTTCTGAGCAAAGAAGCGGGCCCGGCTTTATGGGACGTTAGCGTCAGGCAGAGCTTTATAAAACGAGGGCGGAAGCAGGCTCTTCTTTACAGCCTGCTTTGTTATGCCGCGGCTTAAGCACAGCCTGTACATCGCCTGTGCAAGCTCAAGTTTTGCACAAAGGATGCTTTGCCTGTCAAGTTGAGATGCTGTGAGCTTTTCTATTGTTTGTTCGCTTGCATCTACGGGTATGCTCCTTTGCGCAACTTCAAGCACAGACTCAAGCGCTGCCCTAAGTTCACGCACATCTTCGCCTTCAACTGCAATGTCAATTAGGTGCTCTGCGCCCTCTGCATAGCTAAGCGCCTCAGCTGCCGCCTTATCTGCACGCACATAGCTTGCGTCATAGCGCGGGTTGGGCTTTATGGTAATGCCGTAAATTTCTTTTATAAGCGCCTTTAGCTTTGAATTGTGCAGCACATAAAATGACGCGTTGTATACATCGCTTATATATTCGCCAGAAAGCGTATGGCGGCTGATATCCTCAAGCTCAAGCCCCATGCCGAAAACTGCAAGTGCGGCAATCTGTTCCAGGGTTAGGTTTGTCTTAAGTTTATCAGCAACTGAAAGGTAAATCTTCGGCAGGTTTACGAGCTGGTTTTTTTGCTTAAGCTGCGAAAAAATTGCAAAGAGCAGGCGCTGCTGCCTGTCAACCCTGCCTACATCAGTGCTTATGCCCTTGCGGCCGCGCATATAGTCAAGCGCCTCCTGACCGTTTAAGTGCTGAAAGCCTTTCTCAAGCACACGGCCGTTAAGCTTTATGCGCACATCCACCTCATAGTCTACCCCGCCCATAGCATCCACAATTGCCTTAAGCCCGCTCATATCTACGCCTGCATAATACTCAACAGGTACACCGAGCAGGTTTGATACAGTCTTCATTGCATAAAGAAACCCCTCCCCCTCTGTGCTCCCGCCGTGAGCAAACGCCGAATTTATCTTCCAGCGCCCCTTTTTGTTATATATTGGCGCATAGGTATCGCGCGGGATTGAAATCATGTGTGCAGCGTTCTTTTCAAAATCCACACATAAAAGCATCAATACATCAGAGCGGTAGTTGTTGCGCTTATCACGGTAGAGCGGGCTTTTTTTATCCTCGCGCTCAGGGCTTTGGTCATAGCCGAGCAAAAGGATGTTTACTTTGTTTATCATAAAGTCCGCATCTGCCTGTAGCCTTAGCTCCTCGTCCGGGTCTGGCGTTGGTTCCGGCATTGGTTGTGGAGTTGGCGCGAACTTGGGCAGAAGCAGCTTTTTTGGCTTGGGATTTGGAGTCTCATGGCTTTGCGGAGTTTTAGCAGGGGGCTTTTCAAAGGCGCGCATTGGGTTTTGGAAAATAACATAGGCATAGTTAACCCCTACAACAAGCGCAGCGCAAAGCAGAATAAGCGCAAACAGCTTAAACCTTTTACGGGATGCGCCCTTTTTGGGCTTATCTTTTTGCCGAGATTCCATTATGGCCTCCCTTTGCCTGCTACACTCATTGTATACCGGCAGCTGATAAATTATTAAAACATACGCCTTATATACCCGCTAAACCAGCATGAGCTTGCAAAAGCGTTTTTCGTAAGATATAGTCAAGTTGTCCAAATATAAAGTTTTTTCGGAAAGGGTTTATATTATGCGTGAAAAGGCGCTGCAGGTACTAAAACAATATAATAAAAGCGAGGCGCTTATTCGCCATGCCTTTGCAGTAGAGGCGGTTATGCGCCAATTTGCTCAAGATGCAGGCGAAGACGAGGAATATTGGGGCGCTGTCGGCTTGCTCCACGATTTGGATTATGAGCTTTACCCGGAGAGCCACTGCAAAAAGTCCCCTGAGCTTTTAAAAGAGGCAGGGTATAACGACGCTTTTATCCATGCTGTTGTAAGCCATGGTTTTGGGCTTTGCGCTGATGTTGAGCCTATACTCTATATGGAAAAGGTGCTTTACACAATTGACGAGCTGACGGGCCTTATATCTGCTACTGCCTTAATGCGGCCTTCACGCTCAGTTATGGACCTTGAAGTAAAAAGCGTTAAGAAAAAGTTTAAAGACAAAGCATTTGCAGCAGGCGTAAACCGCGAGGTTATACAAAATGGCGCAAAAATGTTAGGCTTAGAACTTGATAAGTTAATTGAGC
>JAKJBL010000140.1 GCA_022707005.1 Bacillota bacterium
CCCGCCGCCAATACCAACAACTGTTGATTGGCCAACACCTGAATCTGTCAGCGTTTTGCCTATTTCGTAGGAAAGCGCGCCGCTCTTTGAAACAACGCCAACTCTTCCCGGCATAAAGAACCGCACAGGGTGGGAGCCAACCTTGCATACACCAGGCGCTATAACACCCGAACAGCCAGGGCCGATAAGGTGTGCGCCTTTACATTTTGCATAAGCGACAATCTGCATGACATCATGCGTTGGTATACCTTCGGTTGTCAACACTAAAAGCGAAATGCCGCTGTCCATTGCTTCAAAGCTTGAATCTTTAGCTGCAAGCGGCGGCACAAAGCTTATAACTGCATCAAAATCGTGCGCAGCTTTTGCCTCTGCAACATAATTGTAAACAGGGACTCCGCTTACAACCTGCCCGCCTTTATTTGGCGTAACGCCAGCAACTATTTTTGTGCCTGCCTGCTGCATTAACTGCGTCTGCAAAGCGCCTGAACGCCCGGTTATGCCTTGTACAAGGACTCTTGTATTTTTGTTTATTAATATAGCCATCTTACACCTCTTTGGCTGCAGAAACGCTTAGCTGCACAGTCTGCGTTAAGTCGCGGTATGTGGCCAGCCCATTTTCACGCATTATCCGCTCGCCTTCTTCTTCCATGGTGCCGCACATTCGCGTAAAAACAGGGATGTCGAGCTTGTGCGCTTTCATATACGCAGTAATCCCGTTAGCCATGTCGTCCATCCGGTTAAAACCGCCAATTAGCACGATAAGCAGGCTTTTAACTGTATTTCCCGGGAAAAATGTCTTTTCCATAGCTAAATGCATAACATCCGCGTTTGTGATGCCCCCAAGTTCGCAGAAGCTTGCAACATGACCGCCCGCATTATAGACCATATCAAGCGCCAACATGCCTGTGCCTGCGCCATCGCTGATCAAACCTATATTGCCTTCAAGCTGTACAAATGTGATTGTGTTGTCTTCTTTTACTGGTTCGCTGTAGCAGTTAAGCTTTTCCCTGTCTTCCCTAAGCGCAGCGAATAAAGCCTTCTGGGGCTTTTCCGCATCGTCATCAAGGGTTACTTTGGCATCAAGCGCAATGGCTTTGCCATTAATCACTCCCAATGGGTTTATTTCTATAAGCTTTGCATCAAGCGCGCAAAACGCAGAAAACAGCTTGTTTGCGATGCTTTTTAAATCTTCAGCTTCAAGCATGGGCAAAAATGCGGCCAGCCGATTAAGCTGATACTTATGAAGTCCATAAAATATATCCAGCTCGAGAGTTAAAATTTTATCCGGCTGGCTTTTTGCCACTTCTTCTATATCAACGCCGCCCATAGCGCTTGCTATAAACAGCGGTCTGCCGTTTTTTACTGTAACAGACAAGTATATTTCGTTTGAGGGGCTTGCCATTTCTTCTGCAAGCAACGCATATACAGGCTGCCCTTTAATATGCATGCTGAGGATTGCTTTGGCATGTTCTTTATATTCTTGTTGGGTTGAACAAACTTTAATTCCGCCTGCTTTCCCTCGCCCGCCTGTTAGAACCTGTGCTTTTAAAACAAATGGAAACTGCAGAGGCGCCTGCTCATCAGCAGAATAAACCAAGCTGCTCTTTGGGGTAGGTATGCCGTGTTCACGCAGCAGCCTTTTGCCCTCATATTCGAATAAATCCATGCGTTCCCTCCGATATACGCCTAATGCGCGTAATAAAGGCTGTGACTTTTTGCGTATTCAACGCCTGCATCTATTGCCTTCATATTAAGTTCGCAGTACTTTGCAGAAACAAGCTCGCGTACGGTTTCTTTGAGATTTTCAATGCTTAAAACTCCGCAGGATTCAGCAAGGAAGCCTAACATCACCATATTGGCTGCCATGCGGTTGCCAAGGTGCACAGCAAGTTCTGTAGCAGGCACTTCAAATGTGCAAGCAATATTGCGGTCTGGCTCAGTG
>JAKJBL010000141.1 GCA_022707005.1 Bacillota bacterium
GACCCGGACGGCGTAAGCACCCCTGAGAAAATTGCCTATATGGGCGTTATGCGCGCCTCAGGCCGCGACAAAGTCCAAGACTATGCTGACAAATTCGGCGTTGAGTTCTTCCCCAAGCAGAAGCCATGGGGCGTTAAGGCAGATGTAGTAATGCCCTGCGCTACTCAAAACGAAATCGGCATAGAAGAAGCAAAGCAGATTGTTGCAAACGGCACAAAGTATTATATCGAAGTTTCCAATATGCCTACAACAAACGAAGCGCTTAGCTACCTAATGAAGCAGCGGGGCATGGTTATTGCTCCAAGCAAAGCTGTTAACGCAGGAGGCGTTGCAACCTCAGCGCTTGAAATGTCCCAAAACTCCATGCGTTATAGCTGGAGCGCGGAAGAAGTCGATGAAAAGCTCAAGGGCATAATGAAGGGCATTCACGACGCTTCAATGCAGGCAGCTGAAGAATACGGCCTTGGCTACAACCTCGTAGCAGGCGCAAATATTTCAGGCTTTAAGAAGCTCGCTGAAGCAATGATTGCCCAGGGGTATGTATAACATCAAGGTTAATCTTTTAGACAAAAAGCGGGGCTTGCTCCGCTTTTTTTATGCTTTTAGATGCAGCGGCTCTTGTTTATAAAACTCTGCCTGTGCTTTTTCGCAATTAATCTATTTGCCTGTGATTATGATATACTAATCAAATATTCAGCTTGCGGAGGAATTAGGACATGCAAAGCGCACAAAAGCGCGAAAGAAAAGCTGTGCTCTTTATTCATGGGTTTATGGGCAGCCCTAAGCAGTTTGAATATCTTTTCCCTGCAGCATCAGCGCACGGGTTCTTCCCTACGGCGCTTTTGCTGCCTGGCCACGGCAGCACGCTTGCTGAATTTTACAAGACCCCTGCACAAGCCTGGCAGGCGCATGTGCACAAAGAGCTAACCTCGCTTAGAAAAACCTATTCTAAGATTTTGCTTGTAGGTCATTCAATGGGCGGGCTGCTCGCAGTTTCTGAGGCAGCAAGGGATGCAGACTGTATTTGCGGACTTTTAGCTATCGCGCTCCCGCTTCATTTAAAGGTGTCGCTAAAGGGTATTTGTACAAATATCCGCTATATAAAAACGCGTAAATAAAACTGACAAATTCGTAACTGCTGCAAAGGCAGCCTCAGGCGTAGCCGGAATTTCACTTTTAAACTCTATAAAACTGCTGCCTAATGTTATGCAATTAAAGCGCCTTAGCGCTTTGGCGCGCTTTGACCTTAGGTGCTTTGAGCTGCCGCTTACGATTGTTCAGTCAAATAATGACGAATGGGTTTCAGGTAAATCAGCCTCGTTTGCACGCAGAATATTAAAAAGCCCTAAAATTGTCGAGCTTTCTGAATCAGGACATTTTTGGTACAGCGAAACAGATAAAGAGATAATTAAAGAGGAGCTTGCTGCGCTTATGGAGCTTACATGTTAAAGCTTCAGGAGCTTTTCTATTATATACCCTTCCATGCCGTCAGCATCGCTTGCAGCCAGCGTGTTTATTCGAAAAATGCGCATAAGCTCAAGCAGAATGTAAGCAGCGTAAATTATTATATCGTGGCGCTCCTTTAAAAGGGGATGATGCCGTCTTTCTTCGCCCATTAATACAAGTTCTTTAAGAAGCGCCTGAAGGTCAGCCCGGGTTAAGTTTATGCTGTTTACCACAGCGCTGTCATAGTGCGAAAGCCCTGTAAAAAGTGCAGCCAGGGTAGTAATTGTTCCGCCTGCGCCAGTCCAGCGCGCTTCGTTAAAAAAGCAATCCGCGCTAATAACATGCTTGCGCACCCAACATGCAAGCTGCTCCCCAAGTTCAAGAAGTCCACAGGCGCTAAACTCATCCCTTGCCCTGATACAGCCAATCGGAAAGCTTAGCGCTGCAGCTTCATTAACAAGCTGGGCGCTCCCG
>JAKJBL010000142.1 GCA_022707005.1 Bacillota bacterium
CAAGTCAGCCCTGTTGACCCCGGGTTCTTTTCTGCCGATATCCTGTTAGCTTCATTGAACGCAACGCTCATTTCGGTCCTAAGCAGTCTTGAGGCTTCATAACCTACCCGTCTGCCGTGAAGTGATGTCAGCTTTGCTTTCATGTATTCTGGATTAAGCAGGTTTTCAAGTGCCGATATTGTCGCCTTATCTGATGCGCTTCCGCCACTAATGACGTTCTGCATTATTATGCGCTCAATCTCATTTTTTGTGCGCCTCTCAAGCAGCCATATTCTATCGCTTAACATCAGCCCGTCGTTGTAAATCTTACCGTATGTGTAGGCAACGGCATCAGCGTTTACCTTGCTTAAAATGCGCGTCATGTCGATGTTGACGCCGTTTGTTTTTAAACTGCGCTGGTACTGGCTCATGGATATTTTGTTTACTTCCATCCCCAAGTCAGCCGCCTCAATTAACGCCCTGTCAAGCACGCCCTCAAAGTTATCCGATAGACGCGCGGCATCACGCAGCAGGGAATTAATCCGTATTTTAGCCTGTGCATAGCTTAGCGATTTCTTGTCAAGTATTGACTGCGCCTTTTCCTTTATATCACCGGCAACCTCGATAAATAGTCTTGCCAGCTCCTTTTCCTGCTTTGCTGTAAGTTTTAAAAACTGCTGCCTGTGGCTTTCAATGTATGCCTTAAATTCATCACTCATTCAGCTTCCCTTTTATCTGCAAACGCTTTGTCAAATGTGTTTTTTTCCTCGATTATCTTTGCAATTTCAGCTTCCGGGTCTTCAATCCCCAACTTATTCATTTCGGTAGTTACGCTTGAAAGTCCGGCTGCAAGTTTTGCAGTTGCGACCTCGATTTCCTCCCGCTCGTTCTGTGGTATCGGATTATGGATTATTACCTCTATGTCAAGGTCATCGGGTATTTTATAACCCTCGTAAACTTGCTTTAATTTCAGCGTGCCAAAATAAATATCGCGAAGTCTTGCGCTCCATATTGTGTTCTTCTTGTTAGTCTTTGAGATGATTGCAGAAAACAACAGTTTTAATGCAACTCCTGACAAGCTCCCCATGCCGCTTACCTTGTCAACGCTTAAATTAACGGTTTCTGAAAACTCAAATAATGCAGCCTTTAAACTATCAATATGGTATTTAAGGCTCTCAATATAGCTAAACTGGCTCTCAAGTTTGAATACGTCTGCTTTCTGTGTACCCGTAGGACTGCCGCCTGCCAAATCCCATACCGCGCCCGCTTTTGTCTTTGGCGGATTATTAGGGTCAAAGTTCATGTTCATCATTACGGTTATTGCAAACATATCAAATCGCAGGCTGTCGGATAAGTCAGAGTATTTCCTGTTTATTTCATTGATTATTGGTATCAAGTCCTTTGGCTCTGGATGCCCCCACACTTCCCCGAGCTGCGGTGTGTTTGCAATTATATAAACCGGCAGGAAGTCAATTAAGTTGTTATTTTTGCCTATTGCCTGCCAGTCCTGAATAATAACCTTTGGCGTGCCAATCTCTCTTACGTCGTATTTAGCTTCAAAGACGTAACACCTGCCGCCTGTAAAATCAAAGGTCTGTTTCCAGATTGTATGCTCGTCCTCAAAGGCTATGAAATGCACACGGTGAATATTTTCGTAGTCGTCAAATTCATATACGGGAAAACACTCAATCCTGTTGCGCGGTAGTATTCTTGGATAGCCTTTTTGCTCATCATACTTTAATTTGAACGCAACGCCGCCCGATATGTTACACTCTATTGCGGCCTGAATGAGCTTTTCATCCATTTTGTTATCTTTGTGGATTTCATATAAATCATCTTCAATTTCCTCTGCCCTGTTTTGTGCGCTCTTTGACGTGCAGTTAAAATCAATGCTCTCCTCAAACTGCCAGCTTGCCA
>JAKJBL010000143.1 GCA_022707005.1 Bacillota bacterium
AGCGTGTCCTTTTTTCGTTCGCGCACAGGGCGGTATATAAAGCCTGCTTGGCAGAACCTGCAGCCACGCGTGCAGCCTCGGAAAAGCTCAAGCGCTATTCTATCATGAACAATTCCAATGTTTGGAACTATGGGCGTACCCAAATAGGGTGCGCCGTCTAAATTCTCAAGAATTCGGCGTTTAGGCCGTTTTGGCGGAGCTAAAGGTTCAGTTGCACTTAGCTTAAAAAAGCGGCCATCCCTGTATTCAGCTTCATAAAAACCTGGAATATAAACGCCATTGATTTTTGACAGCCTTAAAAGGATTTCATGTCTAGAACTCCCTGCTCCCCGCTCGCTCAAATACGCATCCAGCACATCAGGCAGAAGCTCTTCCCCATCTCCAAGAAGAACCGCATCCATATAATCTGCAAGCGGTTCAGGGTTACAGGCGCATGTGCCGCCGCAAATAATAAGGGGGTGCCTCTCATCCCTTTCTTTTGCCAACAAAGGAATACATCCAAGTTTAAGCATCGAAAGCACATTTGTATAGCACAATTCATACAGAAGCGAAAACCCGACAATGTCGAATTCATTTAATGGGCGTTTAGATTCAAGCGAAAATAGCGCAAGTCCAGCCTCTACAAGTCCTTTTTCCATATCAGGCCATGGCGCAAAGGCGCGCTCACAAAAGGTGTCCTCGCGCATGTTAAGTACATTATAAAGTATTCTGGAACCGAGGTGTGACATGCCGATTTCGTATACATCAGGAAAACAAAGCGCAAACTTAAGCTTTGCAGCCTGTTTATTAGCCATATTCCATTCTCCGCCAGTATATCTGGCCGGTTTTTCAACTTTTAAAAGAATATCCTCAAGACTCTCCAAGCCCAACGACAACCTCCACAAATAGTTTTTTACAAAACTAAGTGTAGCATTATTGCCAATATGGGTCAATCTTAGCAGGCTGCGCGTTTTTTCAAGAGCGATGCAACAGGTGCTTCGTGCCCATTTCGTGCTATGCCTTCAAGTAATTCTACTTCATCGAGCTGACCTATTACCTTCATTTGTTCATCCAATACGAAAAGCAGATTATACTTTGCAGCGGATAGTTGGCTTAGCGCAAGCCCGCAGGGCATGTTTGCACGAACAGCTGCATTTTTTATTTGCAGCGCCTCTCCGTGCACAAAGGCATCCTTTCTTCTAAGCATTGAACTTAGCTTTGCCTGCGGAGCTGCGCAAAGTTCACGAACAGCTGCCGCTAATAAGAATACGCCCATCAACAACAAAAACGGATTAAGTATTGACAGGAACAAAAGCAGATAAAGCGAAAAAAGAGTTATGCCCGCACCGAATATTATGCCAAGCCACGAAGCAACGGCTGTTGCAAAATATGGTTTCATAAAACGAAGTAAAAAAGCGCGAAACATGCGCCCGCCATCAAGCGGCAAGAACGGTAAAAGATTGAACAGCGCTAACGCGATATTAAAATTTAAAAAGTAATCCAACCGCTCGCCTAATATCGGCAGGAACATAATTGTAAGCGAAACGGCTCCAGCAACGACCAAGCTGCAAAGCGGCCCAGCTGCAGCAATACAAAATTCGGCTTTTGGGGAAATTGGGTGGCCATTTAAGCGTGCAACTCCTCCAAAAGGCAGAAATTCTACATTATCAACTCTGTAACCCATTGAAGCTGCTATAATACCGTGCGAGATTTCATGTAGCACAAGCGCTGACAAAGCCTGCAATAAGCGCCACAGCAACCCCAATATAGTTGCGCCGACTAATACAAGCAGCAAACCCGGATGCAAGCGAATCTGGGTGTTTCCCAATTGAAAGAGCTTCATTTATTCAGCTTTATTTCAAAATAGTTCTC
>JAKJBL010000144.1 GCA_022707005.1 Bacillota bacterium
ACCCGGGCTTTCACGCTGTGCGCAGCCATAGAACTGCACATTTTTTCCATGTGCACGGCATGAAGCTCATTGCCCGCATACTTTCAAACCTCACGCGGTTTTTTACGGGCATAGAAATCCACCCCGGTGCAAAAATCGGCGAACGGCTCTTTATAGACCATGGCATGGGTGTTGTAATCGGCGAAACAACCGAAATCGGGAATGATGTGACTATATATCAGGGCGCTACTTTAGGCGGAACAGGAAAAGAAACAGGCAAGCGCCACCCGACAATAGGCAACAATGTGATGATAGCAAGCGGCGCGCGCGTTTTAGGCCCAATTACAGTTAGTGACTTTGCAAAAATTGGCGCAGGCGCAGTAGTTTTAAAAGATGTGCCGCCCTGCGCTACTGTTGTCGGCGTTCCCGGGCGGGTTGCAAAAGTGTTGCCCTGCCCGTACAGCACAACTGAAACAGCCGCATGCCCGCTTCGTGAAAGCTGCGCCTGCAAAGCAGCATGCCCTGCTGTTTCAGCTGAAAGCCCTGAAGCTTTGGAGCATAAGGCAATCCCTGGTGAGGAGGGAGTTGACCTTGACCAAATCCATCTCCCTGACCCTGTTGAGCTTGAACTCCTTAGGCTTAGGAGCCGTGTAAATGCGCTTGAGACCACGTTGAATGCACTTAAATCCAACACTTGATAAGGAGCCTTTGTTCTAAGAATTAAGTGTCAAAATAAAAGGCGCTAAGAAGCCCGTCGCGTATTGCTTCGTAAATCCGCCCCGGCTTTGATGCATCCCCTATTGATATTATTTGAGGACAAACTGCCTTGTAGGTATCAAGCATTCCCTGTTCCGGTAAAACGCCTAAGGCAAGCACAACATGCTCAGCCTCCACCCTGCTTATTTCGCCGCTTGGCGTCTTTAAGCATATAGCGTCTGAGAATATCTCGCATAGCCTGTACCCCAAAAGCATATTTGGCTTATACTCGTATACGCGCTTTAGAATATCGTCGCGCACAATACTGTAAACGCCTGCTGCAGGCTCAGTGAGCATATCTACAAGCGTAAGCTCACACCCAGACGCGCCGAGCATTTCAGCTGCTTCGAGCCCTGTCATCCCGGCGCCAATAACTGCAACTTTGCCTTTAGGTATTATACGCCCGTTAATAACATCCTCAGCAAAGCACACATTGGGCAGGTGAACTCCGGGCAGCTTCGGCAGGATTGGCTTTGCGCCAATAGCCAAGAAAACGCCCTCAGGCTTTAGATCGCTGATAACTCTATGGTCAGCTTCACAGTATGTCCGAATGTTGACGCCAGATAGAGCAAGTTCATGCACCATAGTATTCTTAAGCTCTAAAATCAGCTCTTTATGCGGAGGCTTTGCAGAAACCCCGAGCGAACCCCCAAGCTCAGACTCCTTTTCAAAGAGCGTTACATCAAACCCGCGCAAAGAGAGCACCTTTGCTGCCTCCATGCCTGCAGGTCCGCCGCCTATTACAGCTACCGGCCTTGAGAAGCCATTTGGAATATACTCATTTAAAATGTATTCACGGCCTGTGCGTGCGTTTACCGCGCAGGCTGCGCCAATGTTTTTTGCTAAAACCCGCTCTCTGCATACCATGCAGCCTATGCATTGGCGTATTTCATCTTCTTTACCTGCTTGGGCTTTGTTTATAAACTCAGCATCTGCAAGCAGGGCACGGCCGAGCGCAACAAAATCACTTACGCCTTCTTCAAGCAGCTGCTCTGCAAACGCCGGATTCTTAATCGTATTTGTCGCAATAACCGGTATGCTGAGCGCGCTTTTAAATGCTGCTGCTACATGCCGCTTCCACCCCGGGGTATAAGAATA
>JAKJBL010000145.1:0-298 GCA_022707005.1 Bacillota bacterium
TCATTGTTTGCACATAAATGTCTTGCAGAAACCGCTGTTTGAAACGACAGATCTTGAGACGATTAGCAAAGTAGAAAAAGCGGTAACAAGTAGGGGCTTCAAGCTTATTTATAATAACAAAACGATAAAAGCTGCTTCTGCAATAAAATACTATAAAGACTATCTTAAGGAGCATAAGTCCGTTGCTCCTGCAAAGCAAGCAGACAATAATGAAACGCAGCCAAAACAACCAGCAAATGAGAACAGCCTAATAGTCAAAACAAAGCAAGATAAAGTGCTTTTTGGGCAATACCCGATT
>JAKJBL010000145.1:308-1830 GCA_022707005.1 Bacillota bacterium
GTGTCTGCAGATGCTGTGCTTAAAGAGATTGGCAAAGCATTCAGGATTTTTGATGTAAATAACATTCTTAAAACTGCGAGCTGGTCAGAAGAAATAAAAGACGGCCTGTTTATTTACACGAAAAAGGTTATTATACATGAGCCTAAGCCGGAACCGCTAAAAGTTGATTTTGAAAACATAAATAACCTGGCTTACACAAAACCCACAAGAATCTTTTATTTTGGCGAAGAAATAGAAGCTGCATCTTCCTGGGCTGATGCTTATACAAAGCTATTTGCTGCCATATATGAAGATTACGCTGAAGTAATACCTCGCGGCAAATCCTTCACAAATTCCGGGCGCGTTGATTTTGGAAACGAAATAGTAGCTAAAACCATGGTTTTGCCTAAGCGCGTTTTCATGCAGATGTACTTGGAAACTAACCTTAGCGCCACAGATATAGCAAGAAAACTCAAGGCGCTCTTGGATATTTGCAATGTTGACTATGAGTTTGTCGTAATTGAATACGAAATTAAGCCTGCAGAAACTCCTCCTGCAATTCGCGAGATAAAACCCGCTCTTTATAAACCGGAAGAGAATATCATCAGCCCTGCCTCAGCGCAACCAAAGATTAATAAGCCAAGCTTTGATTTTCTGCTTATTGAAAAACTAACAGAGCTCTTAACATCTCGGTTTTCAAATGGCTTTCGCTTGGCATCCCCCATTGAACTTACGCGCTTACGCATATTTGCACAAGAGCATTTTGGTGAGGAACTGACATTTTCAGACGAAAAACTAAAGGCGCATCTAATTGCGTGCGGCACAAACTACGATGGTAAAATATATGTAGTATCTGCTATTGCAAAAGAGCGAATTGAAAATTTGGTCGAGAGCTACTTTGCTCAAGGCGCGCTGGTTATATTCTACGATGAATTTTACGCAAAGAATGAGGGCTGGCTATTTGATGCAAGCATAATATCTGAAGATATGCTTACAGGCATCCTGAAAAGGCTCTTCCCTAAGCTATCATTCTCTCAGACTTATTTTGGTCATGTTGATACAACTATTTCTGCGGCTATTGAGCGCGAAATACTTAGAGTGTGGGGCAATGATGTTCTACTTACCTATGAACAACTTTTCGAACGTCTGTACTATGTGCCACTTGAAAGAATTAAGCAAACGCTCTCTTACAACAGCGATTTTATTTGGAACAGCCTTGAAACATTCTCACACATAAGCCATGTTGAAATAACAGCTGAAGAACAAGAAGAAATACAAGCAGCGGCTATAGAAGGGTGCAGTGCCAACGGGTATGTTTCAATTAAAGATTTACCGATTGGAGAAATTATAGCTCGAAATTATAAGCTTTCCATTACAGCAATTCATAATGCCATATATCGTATTTGTCTTGTTGATACCTTTGAAAAGCGAGGCAAGATTATTACACCAAAGGGCGAAGCATTCAATGCTGTATCTATTATAAAAGAGTATTGCCGCTCTGTAGAAAAATGCACGCTTGAAGAGCTTCTTGGTTATGTAAAGG
>JAKJBL010000146.1:0-1541 GCA_022707005.1 Bacillota bacterium
TATACGCAAAGAGGAACTTATAGCGCTTTTGAACGAGGGGAAGTCCGTAGCCTACTGCTCAGATGCTGGCATGCCTGCAATAAGCGACCCCGGCGCAAAGCTTGTTGAGGCCTGCCTTGAAAACAACCTTAAGGCAACAGTACTGCCCGGCGCATCCTCAGTGCTTGCAGCCTGCGTTTTAAGCGGGTTTGACTGCGGCAGGTTCGCGTTTTACGGCTTTTTGCCAAGGGAGAAGCGCCCGCGCGAAGAGCTTATGCACCTTATTGGCGCCTCAAAGCTGCCAGTTGTTCTTTTTGAGAGCCCGAAGCGCCTTTTTAGCACCCTGCAGGAGCTTTACCTTTTGCTTGGCGAGCGCGAGGCTGCTGTTTTGCGCGAGCTTACGAAGGTTTACGAAGAAGCGCGGCGCGCCCCTTTAAGCGAGCTTATTAAAGCATATAAAGAGCCGCCTAAAGGCGAGATAATACTTGTGCTTGCCCCAAGCAGCGCACAAGCTTTAGAGCTTTGCGACGAAGCGCTTGATTTAGCCCTTATGCGCCTTTTAGATGCTGGCTACTCTAACCGCGACGCTGTAAACGCAGCAAGCCTTGCGCTCAACATCCCCAAAAAACGGCTTTACAGCCGCACGCTCATGCTTAAGCGCAGGGAGTAGGGATGTAACTCCTAATCTATCTTTTGCTGTGGTATAATCAATTTTATAGCGAGCTTTAAGGAGTATCAGCAAGAATGCATGTAACTACAGAACACAGAATAATTAACGGCGACTGCCGCGAAATGGACTCTATAGCAGACAAGAGTATAAGTCTGATTATTACTTCGCCGCCTTATTGGCAGTTGAAGGACTATGGGGCGAAAAGTCAAATTGGCTTTGATGATGACTATGAAACATATATAAACAATCTGAATATCGTATGGCAGGAGTGCTTTCGCGTACTGCAAAATGGATGCAGGTTATGCATAAACATTGGCGATCAGTTCGCACGATCTGTATATTATGGCCGTTATAAAGTGATTCCTATTCATAGTGAGATAATTCGTTTCTGTGAGGTGCTTGGGCTTGACTTTATGGGCAAAATCATTTGGCAGAAAACGACTACAATGAACACAACAGGCGGCGGAGCAGTAATGGGAAGCTATCCCTTTCCGCGAAACGGCATAATTAAAATTGACTATGAGTATATCTTGATTTTCAAAAAACAAGGGCTTGCCCCTAAGCCAACGCAACAGCAAAAAGAACTTTCGAAAATGACAAACGAGCAGTGGAACGAATATTTTAGCGGTCATTGGAATTTTCCCGGCGTTAAGCAGGACAAACACCTTGCAATGTTTCCTGATGAGTTGCCGCGCAGGCTGATAAGAATGTTTTCCTTTGTTAATGAAACTGTTCTTGATCCTTTTGCGGGAAGCGGAACAACTGCTAAAGCTGCCAGACAATTAGGCCGCAACTCGGTAAGCTACGAAATAAACAAAGACTATATTCCGCTAATTAAAAGCAAGATCGGTGCCGATTCTTTGTTAGAAACAGTATCTATCATTGAATCAAA
>JAKJBL010000146.1:1551-1819 GCA_022707005.1 Bacillota bacterium
CAGTCTAAAACCTTAGATATAAACAAAATGCATAGTAAATTACCCTATCTCTTTGTTGATGCACATAAATTGGATAAAAAAATTGATATTAAGACAAAACAATATGGATCCAAGATAGATAACGCAGCCGAGTCTACAGCCCTTGAACACTTTAGCGTTGAAAAAGTTATATCGCCCTCTCTAATAAAGCTTAACAATAATAAAATCGTTCACTTAATAGGTATAAAGCAGGATGAATCCAAGCTTGAAAGCGCACTATGCTACTTAA
>JAKJBL010000147.1 GCA_022707005.1 Bacillota bacterium
TTTACCTATCTACAAAAATTTATTTCTATTCGTGAAAATGCGTAGGGGGGCTTTATGGCAAAAGAGTGGATTCTAAACAGCGCTATGAACAGATTCCAGCTGAACTTTAAAAGAAATGTTGGTGCAACATCCGAAGCCATACGCAAGTGTTCGCCGAAAACCTTAGGTGAATGGAGAGAATACTACTTTACGAATGTGCGAAATAAATCGCATATAGAAGACTTGGGACGCAAGCTATATATTAAAATTACTGAGGTAATTCAGGCTGAAGTCGCGGATATCACTGAGCAAGATTGCGTAGACTATATGCTAACACTAGTAATAGAGAGAACTTTTGAAGGTTATATGTCAGAAATAACTACGGTTTACGGTCAACTAGAAAAGCTATTAAATATAAAAATTGAACCCGCTCCAGATGAATGGGACAGAGCTTATAACGTAGATTTCTTTATAAAGATTAGTAACAAGTATATAGGTCTACAGATCAAACCTGTTTCTAACACGCAACTGCCGCAGATATTTAAAGAAAGAGCCATACAGGAAAAGACACATAAAGCATTTACAGGCAAGTATGGAGGAAAGGTCTTTTATATTTATTCTATAAAAAGGGACGGTAAAAAAAGAATCGCAAACCCGCAAGTGATTCCTGAAATTCAAGAGGAAATAAGTAAGCTCAGCCAATAAAGCTGCCAACGTTGACAAACCGCATCGCTTAGATATAATATAACAGCATCGCCTTAGGGCATATATGGGCGTTTGATTGCGGAGCCGCGTTTTTTTACCCCAAAGAGAGCCGCGCATGGTGGAAAGCGGCGGGAAACAAAGCGCGCACTCGCCGCAAGAGTCCCTGCGTGAAAAGCATTTGCATTAAGCGCAGCGTTTACCGCGTTAAGGGTTTAAGGCATAATGCGAAAAAGAGTGGTACCACGAATAACCCTCGTCTCTTTACTTGAGACGGGGTTTTATATTTTTTGCGGAGGTAAAGTATGCTGACTAAATACGAGCCAAGTTTAATAGAGCCTAAATGGCAAAAGATCTGGGATGACTGCGGGTGCTTTAATGCAGAAGCTTCAAGCGAAAAGCCCAAGTTCTACGGGCTTATTGAGTTCCCGTACCCTTCGGGCATGGGGCTTCACGTAGGCCACCCGAGGAGCAACACAGCGCTTGATATAATCTGCCGCAAGCGCCGCATGGAGGGCTATAATGTGCTCTACCCAATCGGGTGGGATGCCTTCGGTCTGCCTACTGAAAATTACGCAATGCAAACTGGCATTCACCCTGCAATTGTTACGCGCGACAATATTAAAAAGTTTACAGCGCAGCTAAAGCGCCTCGGTTTTAGCTTTGACTGGTCGCGTGAGGTAAATACGACTGACCCTGCCTACTACAAATGGACGCAGTGGATATTCTTAAAGCTTTTCGAGCACAACCTTGCGTACAAGGCGGAAATCCCCATAAACTTCTGCACGCACTGCAAGGTGGGGCTTGCAAACGAGGAAGTTGTTGACGGCGTATGCGAACGATGCAAAGGGCCTGTTGTGCGCCGCGTAAAAAGCCAGTGGATGCTTAAAATTACCGAATATGCTCAAAGGCTTATTGATGACCTTGATAGCCTTGATTATATCGAAAAAGTAAAAATTCAGCAGCGCAACTGGATAGGCAGGAGCGAGGGCGCTGAAGTTAAGTTTTCAATAGACGGCTATCCGAAGGGGCTTATGGTCTTTACAACAAGACCTGATACGCTCTTTGGCGCAACATATATG
>JAKJBL010000148.1 GCA_022707005.1 Bacillota bacterium
CTGCTCTCATTAAGCATATATTCAACACGGAAACTGACTTCCGGCTTTGATGATAAATTAATTTTGCATGCCTCTGCAGTTGAAAGCAATAAATCCTTTTTATCAGCAAAAGCCTGCTTTATATCTTCAGCATCAATTATGCCTGCGTATTTCTTAAGTGTACGCTCCATAACAAGATTTACAAGCTCCTCATCGAATTTATCGCCTGCAATGCCCTCAAGCGCGCCTGTGCCAAGTTCGAACAGGTGATTATCATAAGACCTTACTGCTGTTATATCAAGCGTGCCGCCGCCCCAGTCAAATACTAAAACTGAAGTATTGTTAATTTCATCAAGGCTTTTGTTGCCCGAATAAATGTAGCCGACTAAAGCTGCATAAGGTTCATGAATAAAGGTATTTACATCAAAGCCTGCATTTTTTGCAGCCTTTCTTAAATCCGCCCTGTGCTTGCCTGTAAAGTTTATAGGTACTGTAAATACAGCATGCCTAAGATCAATTCTTGAGTTCTGCTTGCCAGCAGTTTCCTCTGCCGTGTCTTTAAGATGCTTAAGGATTTTTGCTGCGATTTCATAAGGCTCCTTTGGCTCGCCAAGCACGCTTATTTTCTTTTCTGAGCCAAGCTTAAGTTTTACGGAAGTTTCAATATGGTGGCCGGGCATGTCGCAAAACGTGTTGAAATTCTCTTTTGCCTCCTTTCCGACTGTTATATCTTTATCATGGTACCATACAACAGATGGGATTGGTTTTTCCTTGCCTGTGCCGCCAAATGCCCCAAGAAATTCGAAAATGCCGCTTTCTTTATCATAGGCTACTAAAGAAGAATTCGTTGTTCCAAAGTCTATGCCAATTTTTGCCATTGCCTTACCTCTCTTTGCTCGAAAGTATTTCTTCTATGTTGGAAACTCTAAAAAGCAGGAGTTCACGTTGGGTTTGCTCAACATGTTCAAGGATTGTGTGAATTCCTGTAAGCTCAAGAAAAAGGCGGCGGTTTAAGCCATCGATATATGCTTCCTTTGCTTCGCGGTTACTTTTCTGGTACTTTCTTACTTCGAAATCGAGCCTTTCTTCGAGTTCGGTTATTTTTTCTAAAAGCCGGGTTAGTTCAAGCTCCTTTTCTTCAAGCTTGAGCTTTTGGTTTTCAACTATTGTTTTATTAAGGTTGTTTTCGTTTGCTGAGACAAAACTTTCTGCCTTCAAGGCCGTATATGCTGTTTTTATATTAAGCAGTTCAAGAACTTCCCTGTTATGATAATGTGCGGACTTTTGAAGCATGCCCTGTAAGGATTTTGATGTGAGCGCATCAGGGAAAAGCCTGCGGTCAAATCGGGGTTTTGCGTCACGTTCTAAAAGCTTTAAAAGCAGCGTTTCAAAGGCAAGCAGCTGCTTGCTGTCCATCTTAAGGGCAATATAAATATAGCTGAGTGTAGCGCGCTCAAGAAAGAGGGGGTCGAATGCATTTTTTGAATCCTTCTTCAGCCATTCTTCAACCCTTGCTTCGTTTTCGCTTAACAGGTCAAGGTCATTCAACGCTGCATTTAAGCCAAGAAGTGCGACCCATACGTCATCTTTTATATGCTTATACAGGCGGTTTAAAAGCATTTGCTTATTCTTTGAGTTCATTTGGCGCATTGTAAAGCCCGGCACGAGCTTAAGGTAGAGCTTAAAGCGGGCATCTTTAAGAGCTGCAATAAGCTCAGTTGCCTCGTTAAGCTGCTGCGCATCAACTTCCTGTTTTAGGGCGGGCTTAAGTTTTGAA
>JAKJBL010000149.1 GCA_022707005.1 Bacillota bacterium
TGCACTGCCTACAACGCGGACTTTGATGGCGACCAGATGGCTGTGCACGTCCCGCTCTCCGTTGAGGCACAGGCTGAAGCGCGCTTTTTGATGCTTGCCTCAAATAATATTCTCAAACCTCAGGATGGCAAGCCGGTTGTCAGCCCTACTCAGGACATGGTTATTGGCTGCTATTATCTTACTTTAAGCCAGGAAGAAGAACGTGACGGTGTGCTTGGCGGCAGGCCGCAAGAAAGCAAGGCGCAGGATACAGATATGGCGCAGGCTGAAAACATAAAGATTTTCAGCAGCGAAAATGAGGCGATAATGGCCTATCAAACAAAGGCAATCACCTTGCATGAGAATATAAGGGTGCGCCTTACACGCACTTGGAAAGATGAAACCCGCCGCGGTATTATCACAACAACTGTTGGCAGGATTATCTTTAACCAGGCGGTTCCGCAGGATTTGGGCTTTGTCGACCGCTCCAAAGAAGAAAACATTTTTCGCCTTGGAAATCGGCGGACTTGTGCGAAAACGCGACCTTGGGGAAATAGTCGCAAGGTGCTACAGCAAGCATGGGCCTACTGTTACTTCTAATGTGCTTGACAGAATAAAAAATCTCGGGTTTGAATACTCCACCCGCGGCGGCATAACTGTCGGCTTCCAGGATATGACTGTGCCCGAAGCAAAGCCCAGGCTTATTCAGGAAGCTGAAAACGAAATTCTTACAATCGACAATCAGTTCAGAAGCGGGCTTCTTTCAGATGAAGAACGAAAACTCTCTGTTATACGCAAGTGGGAGGATACAACAACTCAGGTTACTAAGGCGCTCATGGAGTCGCTTGACCCGCTCAACCCGATATTTATGATGGCTGATTCAGGCGCGCGCGGCAGCACTGCGCAAATCAGACAGCTTGCGGGTATGCGCGGCCTTATGGCAGACCCTTCGGGTGAGATTATCGAGGTGCCAATTCGCGCCAACTTCCGTGAAGGGCTTACTGTGCTTGAATTCTTTATTTCCTCGCACGGCGCAAGGAAGGGACTTGCTGATACAGCGTTAAGAACAGCAGACTCGGGCTACTTGACCCGCCGCCTTGTGGATGTATCGCAGGATGTAATTATTCGTGAGGATGATTGCTTCTTGGCGCGCGGTGAAGCTATTAAGGGTATGCAGTTTAGCGCAATAGCCGAGGGCAAAAAAGCAATAGAGCCATTAAAGGCGCGTCTGTTGGGCAGATATACGGCTGAACCTGTGCTGCATCCAAAGATCGGCGAAGTGCTTATTAAAGCCAATACAATGCTTGGCGCAGCTGAATGCGCGCTTATCGAAGAGGCGGGTATCACAACTGTAAACTGCAGGTCTGTCTTTACCTGCCGCAGCGAACATGGCGTTTGCGCCAAATGCTACGGCGCAAACCTTGCAACAGGTGGAGCTGTCAATATAGGCGAAGCAGTTGGTATAATAGCGGCGCAGGCAATAGGCGAACCCGGTACACAGCTTACAATGCGTACCTTCCATACAGGAGGAGTTGCTGGAGCAGATATTACCCAAGGTTTACCTAGAGTTGAAGAGTTATTTGAAGCTAGAAAACCAAAGGGACTTGCAGTTATTGCTGAAAACTCTGGAGAAGTTAGCATAGAAGAATCCAAGAGGAAAAAAGAAGTTATAGTTACTTCTTCTAATGGAGAATCTATGAGTTACAATATAGTATATGGATCAAGATTAAAAGTAAGACCTGGAGA
>JAKJBL010000014.1:0-369 GCA_022707005.1 Bacillota bacterium
CAGCCAATCATTAATAAAAGCATAGATCCTGTATTTCGTGCTCATTATAGTATCGTTGCTACTTTGCAGCGATTCTTTTTATATGAGGTGTTTGTTTTGAAAAAGGGCATGTCTTTGCCTTTATTGAAAAAGTATTTTGGCATTTTGCTTAGCATTGCGCTTTTAGTCTTTAGCTACTCTGAGCCAATGCTTAGTTTGCGTACAATCGAACAGCAGGTTCATATTCGTAAAGGCGAAGCATACAAACTCCCAAAAGCAGCCAAGGGGTATTTTTCCGCTTCACCTGACAAGGCGCTGGAAGTCTTAGGCTTTACAGGGCAAGCCGGTGATTCAATAAAAGAAATCCCAACTCTTAACGATCACCTATAT
>JAKJBL010000014.1:379-9206 GCA_022707005.1 Bacillota bacterium
CAATAAATCTTCTTGGTATTATCCCAGTAAAGAAAGTTAGTGTCCATGTTCGCAATGATATTGTGCTTGTTCCTGGCGGCACTTCCATAGGAGTTACCCTGCACACACGCGGAGCTCTCGTTGTAGGGTTAAGCAGTATTACAGCGGCAAGTGGCAGCCAGGTAAGTCCGGCTTCAGCGGCAGGGGTACAGGCAGGTGATTTAATTGAAAAGATTAATGGAGTTGAGGTAAAAGATGCAGCCCACTTAGCTCAGCTATGCAACGCGAGCAGTGATTCAGTGGAACTCACAATATTGCGCAACGGCGAACAATTCATAGTTCACATGCGCCCAGTTCTTGATCCGTCTGATGGAAAGTATCGCATGGGCATGTGGGTGCGCGACAGCACAGCAGGCGTAGGCACGCTGTCATTTTATGATTCGGTTAAAAAGTGGTACGCTGCACTTGGGCATGCAATAACTGATGTCGACACAAGAGCAAGCCTAACTGTGCGCGAAGGTGAGATTGTACAATCAAACATAATTGATATAGTGCATGGAACCCAAGGAGAACCGGGTGAATTGCGGGGCACTTTCGGTGCAACAAGTTTACCATTAGGTACAATAGAAACTAACAGCCAGTATGGAATCTTTGGTCGAATGTATAAAGAATACCATAATCCATTATATCCCGGAGGTGCACCAATGGCATATCCGGAAGAAGTAAGCGTAGGCCCTGCCTTAATGCTTACGACCTTAAACGATGAAGGAATAAAGCAATATAACTGCCGTATAATTAAAGCTAATCCGCAAAACAGCCCTGCACAAAAAGGAATGGTTGTTGAAATAACAGATTCAAAGCTATTAAAAGCCACGGGGGGCATTGTGCAGGGTATGAGTGGAAGCCCAATTATCCAAAACGGGAAGCTGATTGGTGTAGTAACTCATGTATTTATTAATGACCCGACAAAAGGCTATTGTATGTATACACTCTGGATGAAGCAACAGATGGAATAAAGCATTAGGTTCTGGTATGATTATTATATCAGAAAGAGGTGTACTTCATGCCCTCTCTATTAGTTGCAGGTGAATGCAGCAGCATATACAGAAACATTGCATTATTCGGTAAAAGTTTCCCGGATATTTTCATATACCCATGCGCGAAGACCTGCAGCGAAGCTATTGAAATATTGCAGACAAAACAAGTCGATGCCATTTTGATTGATTTACTCCTGCCCCCAAATGACTGTTTTGAGGTGCTTACTGTAATTCACAACTTTAAACTAACTAATAGACCATTAATTTTTGTTCACGCATCTTCTTTCAACAATCGGACAATGGAAAGGCTGCAGGATTATTACGTAGCCTATTGTTTTATTAAACCACTAAGCCCTGAACTTATAATCCCGAGGATTATGCAGCTCATACGCTCAACTAAAATGCTTGGAGTAAACTCTGTTAGCAGCCTTAACCAGCTGGAATATCTCGAAAGGTTAAGCGCGGAAATTACACAGCAGATGCGCAGCTTAGGCATTCCGGCTCATCTGAAGGGATACCATTTTCTTAGAAGCGCTATTAGGTATTCTGTTTGTTCCAATGCGCCAACAACTATAGCAGTTACTAAAGATATCTATCCAAATATATCTTTGCAGTACGACACAACTCCTGCGCTTGTTGAACGTTCTATACGCAATGCAATTGAGGTGGCGTGGGTGCGGGGGAATATAGATGTGTTGCATAACTATTTCGGCTTCACTATTGATTCTTCTAAAGGCAAACCGACAAATTCAGAATTTATTGCTATGGTTGCAGATAGGGTGCGGCAAACCGTTTGCAATTAGGCAATATCGTGCTAGCTTTTTCGATTCATTATGGACTCGACTAGTTCCTGCAAAAACCATGCATCTTTTCCAAAGGGTTGAAGTTCACAAAGAGCAGCATCAGCTGCCTTTTTTGCATATAATAAAGCGCCGTTGATTCCATAAATCGAAGGGAATGTCAGCTTCCCCGCCCTTTCGTCCTTTCCGGTTGTTTTACCAAGAGTTGAAGTCTCTCCAATAACATCCAGAATATCGTCTGTTATCTGGAAAAGCAAGCCAAGCTGTGCTCCAAAGGCGCACATTGCTTTAACAATTCCCTCAGCGCTATTTGCACATAAAGCACCAGCTGTTGAAGCAGCTTGTATCATAGCTGAAGTTTTAGTTTTGTGGATTTCTATTAAAAGTGCTTCATCCGCAGTTTTCTGACCTTCGGTTAAGAGGTCAAGGCATTGGCCTGCAACCATCCCCGTAACCCCTGCAGCCCTTGCAATTGTATATGCCGCGTTTATAAAATTTGGCTCGCTTTTTGATAATAAAAACCTAAGCATGATTTCAAATGCATAAGATAGCAGACCATCACCGGCTAAAATAGCCTGCCCCTCGCCAAAGACTATGTGGTTTGTTGGCTTGCCTCTTCGCAGTATATCATTGTCCATTGAGGGCAAATCATCGTGAATAAGGGAGTAGGTATGTATCATTTCAAGCGCGCAAGCAAAAGGCATCGCATTATCGTTGAACCCGCCAAGCAATTCATTGGTTGCAAGCAGAATGCACGGACGCAATCGTTTACCGCCGGCGAACAGGCTGTATGACATACTTGATTGCAGATATTCAGGAATAGTTTCTTCTTTAAGATAATTGTTTAAAGCATAATCTGTTCGCTCAATGTATTGCTTAAGCTTTTCTGAAAACGTCATTATACTTGTTCCTTTGGCTCTGTTGAAGCAAGTATATCAAACCTGCCCTGATAAGCTTCAAGCAGGTCTGAGCATTGCCTGCCAAGAAGCACGCCCTTTTCATACAGCTTAACCATTTCATCTATGGAGATGTTGCCGTTTTCCAGTTTAAGCACAATCTCTTCAAGCTCAGCAATGGCTTCCTCATAAGACTTAATCTGTTTCATTGGTACTCCTTTTTAGACAATTATTGTGCTTGATGCGCACTGCGGCATAGCCATCCCGCATTTGTATTTTTACTTCCATTTCATTTATTAATCCTGAAACAGAAGATAGCAATTTACCATTTTCATCATATATCAGTGCAAAGCCCCTGTCTAAGATTGAACTTAGCGAGAGCGCGGTATGCCTCTTAAGCAAACTATCAAGGTTAGCGTGGTGCATTTTTAGTTGCGTTAAGACAGCATGGTGTAGTTTTTGCATGCTATTATCGAGGCTTCTTTTGTTTTCGTTGAGACTGTAACCAACAATTGATAGCCCGCGCGCATGCATAAGCATTTTTAGTCGATCTTTTTTATTCTGCAGTGTTCGTTTTGGTGTGCTTGACAGCCTTTCGAGAAGTGAATCTGTTTGCAAAACTAAAGATGAATATTCAGGTGTGCATAATTCTGCTGCTGCAGAAGGAGTAGGAGCCCTAAGGTCAGAAACAAAATCAGCAATTGTAAAATCCGTTTCGTGCCCAACAGCACTAATTACAGGGATTCTGCTTTCAAAAATTGCGCTTGCAACCTCGGGTTCATTAAAAGCCCACAAATCCTCAATGCTACCCCCGCCACGTCCAACAATTAAAACTGAAGCGCTGCTGATTTCGTTCATTTTTTTTATTCCGTCTGCAATACTCTTTGCAGCCAAATCACCCTGAACCTGCACCGGATATAGTTGGACATCCATTATTGGGTATCTGCGCCGAATTATCTGAAGAATATCCTGTAGCGCTGCTCCTGAAGATGAAGTAACGATGCCAATGCATTTTGGTAAAAATGGGATTGCGCGCTTTCGCTCTTGGGCAAAATATCCCATATCTTCAAGCTTGGCTTTCAGCAGCAAATAACGCTTAAACAACTCCCCTTCCCCTTCTTTTTGCATTGATAGAACATAAAGCTGGACTTGTCCATCGCGCTGATAAAGCGCAACATAACCCTCTGCAATAATATGCGCACCATCTTTAGGCACAAAGCGCAGCGTATGCGCCGCGGATTTAAACATAACACAGCGAATGATTGCATTATCATCTTTAAGCGAAAAATATAAATGACCCGAAATATGTTTTTTAAACCCGGATACTTCGCCCTGCACGCGCAGGTTGTATAAGAGAGGGTCTTTAGTAAGCAGTGAATTTATATGTTCATTAAGTTGTGTAATTGTAAGCGCTTTTTCCATAGGTTAATAATAGCCTTTTCTTCCGGTGCTACTTATTCATATTCTGTTTTTCAGCTGCCTCAACAGTGTTTCGCATAAGCATCATTATTGTCATCGGGCCAACCCCGCCAGGCACTGGAGTAATATAACCTGCTATTTCTTTTGCTTCATTAAATTCAACATCGCCGCAAAGCTTTCCATTTACCCTATTAATGCCAACATCAATAACAACAGCCCCTGGCTTTATCATTTCTTTTTTTATCATTCCTGGCCTGCCGATTGCACAGACGAGAATATCTGCCTGCGATGCTATTTTTGCAAGTTCCTTTGTTCGAGAATGGCATATAGTTACTGTAGCATGTTCATGCATCAACAGCAGCGCAATTGGTTTCCCGACAATATTGCTTCTCCCTATTATTACAGCAGTTTTTCCTGATATAGAAACACCTGTACTGCGTATAAGTTCCATGCAGCCGTTTGGTGTGCATGGAATCATACATGGCCTGCCTGCAAGAAGTCTTCCAGCATTTAATGGATGCAGCCCATCAATGTCTTTTTCCGGCATAATCGCTTCAGCTACTGCATCAGCATCAATATGCGGCGGAAGTGGCAGCTGAACCAAAATCCCATGAATGCTGTCATCCGCATTAAGCAGCTCAATTTGCTTAATTAACTCTTGCTGGGATGTCTCAGCAGGAAGACGATGAATAACTCCTTTCATATTGAGCGCATGCGCCATCTTCTCTTTGCTTGAAACATATGTAAGAGATGCCGGGTCTTCTCCCACAAGTATTACGCATAGCCCTGGAATAACCCCTGCGGCTTTTAGTTTTTCAATTCGTGCAACCAGTAATTCGCGCTCAGTTGCTGCAATAGATTTTCCATCAATAATTTGTGCCATTCTTTAGTATCTACCTCCATATTTCTCTCGCGCAAGCCAATTCATTATAAAGCTCCGCCATTATTAGCGCTGCTTCAAATTACAAAATATTTAGAGCATGTTCATATTAGCGTACTATTCGACAGTTCCTTCGAGAGCGTGCCAAGTATGCCGTTTATATACGCAGGAGACTTATCGCCTGCAAAACGTTTTGCGAGTTCAACCGCCTCATTTATTGAAACACTATGCGGTATATCGCTTCTGTACATCATTTCATAAAGCGCTATCCTCAATATACAAAGGTCAACATTGGGCATACGATTAATAGTCCACCCGATTGCGCTTTGTGAAATAAGCTCGTCAATCTGCTCTTTATTATCTTCAATGCCTGAAACCAAACTATCTGCAAAATCAATATCTTCCTGTGGGGGCTCTTCCATAATGCCAAATTGATCTAAAACACATCGATACTCGTTTTCTCCCCCAAGCATACGTGCAAAAATTAGCATCATAGCCACTTCACGCGCTGTTTTTCTACTCATCAGCGGACTGTTTCCTTTCTTGCTCCCGCTTTAAGCTTATTTTGGCAAAATGCGTTCGAAAAATGTCTTTACCATTTCCCATCCGCCTTTATCCATCAGGCTGCCAACAAAATAGCTTATAGCAACTAGAAAAACTAAGAGTAAAGTGCGCCAAAAATTAATAGTTAGAATAAGTATTCCAATTATTATGCCTGCTGCAATAAAAACAACCGTCCAGCGCCTGGAAGATAGATAGCCTTTTAATTGCTCTTTCCAATCAGACAATACACCCACCTCAATTATAATTCAATCAACACGCCCAGTTGGCGTGCTTGAAGCATTCTCAATAAGTATACCTATTTCACGCACATTAATTCCAGCATGTTTCTCTATATATTCCTTTAGCGAAAGCTGAAGCTCCTGAGTTAACAGCGGGATTTCTGTTTCGGGTAGCAGGGATAAGCGAACGCTTATAGTAACGCCGCCATCACGACTGGCTCGAACCATACTTACAACATCCCGAATTTTGCTGTTGGCTCTGCAGTGCTTTTGAATCATAGCATCAATTGCAGATAAAGTTATAAATACGGCTCCAAGTTCACCTGAATGTATCAGCGTTGAAGTCGGCTCTTGAGGCTTTTTTTCACCGGAAAACATCAACTTCAAGGTAATTGCCAGCAAAACCAACCCTGAGACACCAAGAATTAGCGCATTTGGGACGCCCTCATATAGCAGCGCTAAAATATCCTGAAGATTAACAAGAGGGAAAAGCCGTATTGCAAGCGCGACCAGCAATAGAGATATTCCAAGAGCTATTATTAAGAGCAGGGCAAGCAGAATCTTATCAAATAGTTTAACTTTCATAGCCTTTCTCCTCGCGTTTATATTCCGCGTTTGCAAGACATCCTAAAAAGGCGCCATAGGCGCCTGCCGGTTTTTTAACATAATGCCCAATATGTTCTATATTGAACCATTAATCAAATACTACTTCACGCGTGGGGGTTCTACTGGTTTTGGCTCTTTTTCAGGCTTTTCTTTCTTTTGCTTTGCTTCTACTGTGACAACCTCAGTAGCTTCAAAGCTTATTGCCTGAACAAATACATTAACTTCGACCACACGCAATCCCGTCATTGTTTCTACTGCGTTACGGATTGCTTTTTGAATTTCTGCACAAACATCCTGTATTCTAAAACCATATTGGATGATTACGCTAACATCTACAGCAACCTCTTCCGTTCCGACCTCGACTTTTACGCCTTTGGTGAGGTTTTTGCGCCCAAGCATTTCGGTCAAGCCCTCAACCATTCCCCCACTCATACCTGCGACCCCTTTTACGTCAGCAGCCGCAAGCGCTGCAATAGTTGCTATAACATCTGTTGCAAACACGATTCTGCCGCCTTCACTTTTTTTCATATCGGGAACAAATTCATTATTATCGCTCATAAAATTACCTCCTGAATAATCTCTGCACCTGACACTTTCAGGTTATTATATTATATCAGATAAGCTTATCAATGCCAACAAGTCTGTGCAAAACTGGAAATCATTCATTGATATTTTGTTATCCGAGTTATTTTAGCGCAGTAGACACTTTGATGTTCTGCGCCTCCTCTGTTGTTTCTCTGCAAACGATATCTAAGACTTGCGCAACTTGCTGGGGGGTGAGTGTTTCGGCTTTTATAATGACATTAACAGAACCTGGATGAAAGATTACAGCTGCATCTTCAAAACCCTTAGCCCGCAGCAAGTTTTCAATCGTGAACTCCTTTTCCATATTTTCGACTATTGCAAGTTTCCTCTCCTGCGCATCTGCAAGTGTCTCAGCATCGACTTCATTATGCTGAATTATAGTCTCAATATACATTATTTCTTGTTCTCTGTGATTTGTCCTATCTGTTCGGAATGTTTCAAAATAAGAATCGACATTTCCAGCAGCTATTGACTCGTTTTCGTTCGCAACGCTTACTTTCATTGTGGGTGTAGGTTTTTCTGCTGCTGCTTTGTTTATACGCACGTTCACATATACCGCCAAAGCAAGCAAAAGCACAAGACCAATAAGAACGCCATATTTTCTCAACATGTTCTCCCTCCTCATTATGTTTATAGTTTTATAGCTATTTTTCCGGTTTCTCCAGCTCAAAGACTTCAATACTGGAAGCCGGAATGCTCAGCACAGTTTGCACAGCGCGTTGAAGATTCAGCCGTACAGCAATATCAGCTGCCCCCTCCGCCACAACTATAACCCCACGCACATTTGGCTGCTTCTCTGTAAGTACTATTGGCGTTGTTCCGCCGCTCCCTGTTACAGTAGCCGGCCTTTTAGACTCTGTCTGTTGTTCTGTGGTGCTTTGCCTACCAGCTTCGACATTTTCTGCTATATTTGAATTCGTATCAGTGCTCATAGCTGTTACGAGTTCAGGCCCGGACTCATACGTAATCATCACACGCACAGTTCCTGCTCCGCGTATGCTTGATAAAACCTTTTCGAGTCTTCTTTCAACATCTTGCTCACTTAAAGCGAGGGGTTCAGGTGCATTTAGCGAATCAGGTATAGTTTTGATTTTTTCCTCCTTTGGCAAAAGGGTTGAAAGATAGAGTACGAGTATTAATAGAACCAAGCCGCCATATACAGCAAGTTCAAGTCTTTTATCCGATTTCAGACGTCTGGCAAGCTTAGCCAGAAACCCTTTATTAGCTGCCTGCTCTGAGCCCATACCGAAGTCCCCCAATTTTATGTTTATTGCGTTGAAGCTTGTTCAAAGTAGCGTTTAAGGAGTTCATCATGCGTAGGCATTTTCTCCATATTAAAGCCCGGTGGTTGGTCTGCCTGCATAGATGAGGCTGGTATCTCCAAGTTAACTAGTTGTGCCAAAGATTGTGCAATGCTTAAAAGAAATATTACACCTACTGCAAGCAATACTGTGTTTTTTAGCTTACCTTTAGGTATTAATGCTTCTAACAGTACGCAAAGGACTGCCATCGCAGCAACCATCTTTGTTGTAAAGTAGAACTCGTTAAGCACTTTATCCTCCTGCAAAAACTGTATTGCCTGTACTCATGACGAGCCCTACTGTAATCATAAACATTACAGAAAGTGACACTGTTGCTGCGAACAAATAAGTCAGAACATCTGCAAGTGATGCAAGCATTTTGGGAAGCCTCGGGTCTGCTATTGGTTCACAGACTGCTGCTGCAAACCTAAATGCAAGCATACCAACGCCAATTCGCATAAGAGGAATACAGGCAATGCTAAAAGCAAGTATTATTGCTAGTAACCCTACAGCGTTTTTAACTAGCACAGCACATCCGAGCA
>JAKJBL010000014.1:9217-23326 GCA_022707005.1 Bacillota bacterium
CCGCCAACAATTGGCACAAGTTTATCCAAAGCAAATTTCGCAGTTCGGACAGAAATACCATCAAAAGTAGCTGCAGACATGCCCTGCAGTGTTGTTACCCCTGAATACAAGGTGAACAAAAGGCCAATAAGCCACTTTGCAACTGATTTGCTCAAGTTGAAGAACTGTCCAAGCTGCACACGTCCTGTTATGTTATTAAGCACACCCATAACACCTCCTGTAAGCGTTACAGGCAGCACAACATTTTGCAGAGCTATTGTAACCCCGCTGCACAACATGGACATTGCCGGCTGAAAAATGCCGGCGGATGTTATGCCTCCTGCAGCAGTTAAAAGCGTAAGCAACAGCGGGAAGGATAATTCAATAAACGTGCTAGTTTGTTCAATCGTCTCGCGCGAGAGCATAATTAATGATAGGAAGCTTGAGAGCGCAATACAGATGGCAAAGCATTGGCAGACAAAGCCTGCAATATCGTTTAGGCCGCTCATTCCCGCATCGCCCATAGCACGCAGGAAACCACTGAGTATTGCTACAGTTAATAACTGCAGAATAAGAGGAATAAGCTGAGGCAAAGCATTTTTAAACATTTCGCGGATTCCCTTTTCAAGAGCAGAACCCCAAAAACCTCCCTCGCCCAGCGCATAATCTGACACGAGCGTTTTAAGGTTTTGAGAACCCCAAAGCGTTCGAACATCTTCCGGTAAAGAGTTGAACAGCATGTTCCACTCTTGCAAATTGGTATCTTCAATGGTATGTTGAACACCCTCACGCAGTTCAGTAGGCATTAGAGCATAGCTTTTATTAGGGGTTATTAATAAAAGCATTAATAGAACCAGTGAAAGTATGATATACTTTTTTCTGGTCATTTGTTATTTACCGGGAGCATGGATGCAACTAACTCAAGCAGAGAGACGGCAGCAGGAAGCGCTGCTGCAAGTATCATAATGCGGCCGCCCAGCTCAACTTTAGAGGCCATAGCGGATTCTCCAGCATCTTTGCAGATTTCGCCAGCAAACTGCGCAAGGTAAGCTATGCCGATAATACGGACTAAAATACCGATATATGACATGCTTAATCCATACCGTTCAGCAAGAGCGCGCAAACTATCAAGCACGCCACTGACCTGCGTCACTAAATACACAAGAAGCATTACGCCTGTAATTATGCTAACCTGCAATGCAATCTCCGGGCGATATGACCGGATTAAAAGCACAACAGAGGTCGCCAACAGTGCAAATGCAGAAAATTGAAATATTGCCATAAGCCAACCTCCTAATAAAGTTGGAATACTTGGCGAACGCTCTCGAACAGATTGTTTACAAGATCCAGCATCATGATTAAACCAATAACAAGCCCGACAATTGCTGCTATAGTTGCCATTTCATCCCTGCCGCTTTGTTTAAGAAGCTGCGTTATTACAGCCACCAGAATTCCAACTCCTGCAATTTTAAAAAGCATATCTACATTCATTCCGACTCTCCTTCATTACCAAAGCAAAAGTGCAGCAGCTACGCCCGTTAGGATTCCTATTGAACGAAACATTCGACCTTTCCGGTTATATGCATCATTAGCCTCGCTCATAACTGAATCCAGTCTTTGTTGAAGCCAAGCCTCATTTTTGGTTTGCATTGTGCTGTCGCTGCTGCCCAGACCTTTTGCGTAGTCTTCAAATATGCGAAGTTCCTGAATTTTAAGCGATGCAAAGCCAGCATCATTTTCGCGTGCATACTCCATTGCGCTTTTCCATGCTGCCGAAACATCATCTTCTATTGCAAGCCTCTTAGAAAACAAAGACCAAAACACTTCTGTTTCTTTAGTCTTTGCCTGTTCTGCAAGCAATGCAAGCGGTTGTGCGGAATAACTCATTCGCGAGCAAAGGTGATTAACGCTGCTTTTAAAAGCACTTAGAGTATCTCTTCTTAACCTAAGCAAAGATGAAGCACGTATTCCCCAGTAAGTACATCCGAGAAAAACGCTTATCATGGCTAGCGCTCGAAGCATAGCACACCGCCTTCCCTATCTGTAAGTTTATTTAGGGTTCCGTCAAAAATGCCAAGAACATGTCCTGCTTTCCCATTATGTCTGCCAAGCAACACTACTCGCTCAAGAGCCCCACTCTCAAGTAAGCCAAACAAAACTCTTCGCTTGAACAGTAATGTGGGCTCTGTTACATGCGCGCTGGCAATCGTTATAACTCCACAAAAAGCAGCCTCTTGAATAGCAAGCGCATCCTCATGTGAGCCAAGCTCGTCTGTTGCTAAAACTTCTGGCGAAAGCGTACGCACAGCCATTCTGATTCCTTCTGGTTTAGTGCATCCGTTGAGAATATCTGTCCGCGGCCCTAAATCATGCTGCGCAACACCCCGTACACAGCCCGCCAGTTCCATACGTTCATCAATTACAGCTATACGCATTGGCCTAGAGCCGTTCAGTCCCCAAGAAAGCTGCCTGATTAAATCTCTTAAGACTGTTGTTTTGCCACAGCCAGGAGGTGATATAATAAGGGTTGGGTACGCAGAGCCATCATTTCTAACCAATTTTGGGATTAGAGCATCAGCAGCACCTGGACACGCACGCGCAATTCTTATATTCAATGATGTGATATCAGTAAGAGTCCTAATTCCCGCATTATCTTTAACTGCTTTACCGCATAAGCCAACTCTATGCCCTCCAGATAGAGTCAAGAAACCATTCCTTAATTCTTCCTGCCAAGCATAAACTGAGTGTTCGCATGCTCTTTCAACAATTGCAGCGCAATCCTCAGCACTTACCAAAGTTTGGTTAGCAGGCGGATATAGTAAACGTTCGGAGCCACAAAAGCATAACTGAACAGGCTGCCCGGTACGAATTCGTATTTCTTCTATTGGCAATTCTTCAATGTTCGATAGAGTTTCGCGCAAAAGCGGCGGGAACAAGTAAAGGAGCCCTTCCTTCCAGTTTTCCTTTAGGGATACGGTTTTGTTATCCATTTGTAGCATGTCCCCCTCATTATTGCAGTCTATGTGTGGGGAGCCTATTTCAGAATTGCTTTTAATTGATTTCGGGTTATACATTAAAGTTGTATACATGTTCTTCTTGTGTTTATTCTGTTATTGGGATACACTTTATTCATAGATTATTCTGCATAAAAGTGTTCCTTTCTAAAGCATGGCCTGAACCTTCCAAGGATTATGTGAGGTAAAATGGATAATTTGCATGAAACACAAGACAACAGATCATTAACTTCAAGAGTTTTCAAATATGTACGGCTTGGCATTATTGAGGGCCGTTATAAATCTGGCGACTACCTTATTGAAACAAGGTTAGCAAATGAACTCGGAGTTAGCCGTACTCCTGTTAGAGAAGCCCTGAGACAGCTTGAATTAGAAGATCTTGTAGAATGCATCCCTAATCGCGGTGTTGTTGTAAAGGGAATTTCATCAGAAGATATTGATGATATATATACAATTCGGCTGCAGCTTGAGGGTTTAGCAGCATATTGGGCTTCGCAGCGAATCAAACAAACACAATTGAATCGCCTCGAAGAGATAATCGAACTAATGGAGCTTTATACCCGGAGGAACGACTCTACAAACCTTGCAAGGCTTGATACAGAATTCCATGAAATTATATTCACAGCTGCGAACAGCCGCTCACTAAAACACATACTTGTTTGGCTGCACCAGAACATTCAGTATGCTCGGCAAAGCTCTCTAATGTCACCATCAAGAACACCAAAATCCTTTGAAGAGCATAAGCTGATTTTTACTGCATTGGAAGCAGGAGAAGCAGACTTGGCCAAAACTTATATGGAAAAGCATATTACTGCTGCGCATTCACATCCTGAAGAATAGGCTTATAATAGCTGATAGCCATAGAAAATGTGGAGGGGTGCAATGTTCGAGCCGGTTTACTGCGAAAAAGAGGTTCATGAACTTGGTGGACCCGGTATCTTTTTCCTCGGTGATGCACAGGATATTTTACACTCGCTTCTTGATGAATATAAAGGCCGTGTCCAATTAATATATCTTGATCCTCCGTTTGAGAAAGAGATATATCGTTTAAATAGCACAAAGTCTATACAACTTAGCAGCCTAAATCCCTGCAACCACACAAAGGACTCAAACCTCAGCCTGATGCATGGCATCTTAACTGGGTGTCATGCGTTGCTCAAACCTACAGGTTCTATATATCTTCATGCAAATTATAAACAAGCTGCTTATATGCGCCTTTTTCTTGATGAAGTATTCGGAGCGGCAAATTTTATGAACGAAATTATCTGGACATACCGCTCGGGAGGCAGAAGCACAAAACACTATTCGCGCAAACACGATAACATATTGTTTTATCGCAAAAGCGGAAATTGTTACTTTAACATAGAAGAAGTGGGGATTCCAAGAGGAGCAAACAGCCGTAATCACCTGCGTAAAAATATCGACCAAACGGGTAAAGTGTTTTATTCTTTAAAAACCGGAGGCAAAACCTACCGCTACTATGAAGATTCATTAATCTACCCGAGTGACGTATGGACGGATATCGAATATCTGCACCAAAATGATCCTGAAAGAAGCGGCTTTTCATCTCAAAAACCAGAGGCTCTCTTAAAGCGTATATTAACGGCATCTACACGCGAAGGAGATATTGTTGCAGATCTTTACTCAGGCAGCGGCACAACGGCGGCTGTTGCAAGCAAACTGGGCAGATTTTTCCTTGTGTGTGACAGTTCGCCTTTTGGACTTTATGCGCTTAGAAAAAGGCAGCATCAAGCTTATAATATACCAAACCTCTTTGACGAGGCACATCCGCTTGAATTTCGTTACCCGCCAAATAAGCCCATTTTCGCATTAAATGCGAGTGTTAAAAAAAGCGATGGGTTTTTAACACTTGAACTTGATAATTATAAAGCAGAGGGCAAGGCTTGTGAGTTAGTATATTGCGCGCTGGGCAGCATGAGGCAGAATACATTCTTTCCTGAAGTTTTTCTTGACTCCCCTGCCCTGCCAGCCTCGCTTAAAATGCCTCTTAAGCTGAATACCCAGCCAATACTCCAAACTATGGACATACGCGGAATACAAGGGTTTTGGTCATTGAAAATGGATAGTTTATAGCCTATAAATGGTGGACTATTTGGCACCTGCTGCGAAGATGGTAAACAGGGAAAAAACGAATGCTTATTACCAGCAGCCAGAATAAACAAGCAGCGCAGATTTTAACTTAAAAATGCCTGTTTGGCTTAAGAGTGGGAATGCTTAATATAAGGCTGATATGGTTTTTATTTAGTTTATCATCTATACTTATACTGAATAAAAATCGGAGGTAATTATTATGAAGATTTATGCGTGCCTAGTGCTGTGCGCAATATTATTACTTTTTGCTGGGTGCTCAAAGAGTAATGGTTCAGCAGCTCCAAATGATGAAAAGCCCCCAAGCAAAGAAATCCCAGCAATAGATAATAGCGGACTTCAAGCAGAAGCAGCATTATATAATGCAGAAATTAAAATAGAAAACTATGGGCTCATTAAGGTCGAACTTGATGGGGTCAATGCACCCATAACTGTCAGTAATTTTGTAAGCCTTGCAAAATCCGGATTCTATGACGGCTTGACCTTTCATAGAATTATCAATGGGTTCATGATGCAAGGCGGAGACCCTGATGGCACTGGCACTGGCGGTTCAGGTACAAATATTAAAGGCGAGTTCGCTTTAAATGGAGTAAAAAACCCTTTGTCGCATACAAGAGGCGCAATTTCCATGGCTCGGTCAAATGATTACAACAGTGCAAGCTCGCAGTTTTTTATAGTGCATAAGGATTATCCAAGCCTTGATGGACAATATGCCGCTTTTGGGCATGTTACGGAAGGGTTGGATGTTTTAGACAAAATCTGCTCAGAAACGCCTGTAACAGATAATAACGGAACTGTAGAAAAAGCAAATCAACCAGTAATTGCTTCAATTACAATAATTGATTAGCAAACGTTATTTATTAAAATTAAAATAGCTTCTGCAGGAATTTATTACAGGCAGAAGCTTTTATACTATATAGTTGCTTTTATGTCTTTTAGTATTCACATAGTCAGGGTCAACAGGTACTCCAAAATAAATTGTAATGAATAGTGCGCAATGATGTAAAGTTGGTTGCGCTTTAGCTGCCTAAGACGTTAATAGCGTGTGGGCAGCTTTTATCTTAGCTGCGTGAAGCAGCAGGCCATTTGAGTCGGAACTCTATACTAACTTGCGCTGTTACCAATATCCTCCCTGATTGAACAGGCGCATTATTTATTGTAGATTCTTGCTCATTCGGCAATACCGGGTAACTCAGCATTGACGGATGCTCGCTAATTTCTTTTATTGACAGAGGTCCAAGTAAATCAAAGTCAGAAGCCAAAGACATAATGTGAGCCTTTTCGTATGCATCAGTTACTGCCAACGTGATTGCTTCCTGATACGGCTTTTTTGCATCCAATAAAGCGAATTCAAACCGCAGCAGTTTTTCAGCGCCTGCCTTTACAGCTTCAGAAACAAGGCCGCCTGCCTTTTCTACTTTTTCTGTTTTTACAACGATAGTATTTGATGCTGCATACTCTGAGGTTTGAGCAAGCGATTTATCATTGCCGTTTTTCGGAAGAATAACAGTTTCGGTTATTTTTATATCTTCCCGTGCTACACCTATTGATTGAATTGCATCAATAACAGCGCTAATCTTTAAGCTGTTTTGTTCATGTGCTTCGTTTGCAGTGCCAGCCAGTGTCTCTACTGCGAATTCAGCCCATAACAAATCAGGCGCTACCTCCAGTTCGCCATTGCCCATAACCGCGAGGATTCGCTCGTCTCGTTCAAGTTCCTGCTTTATTATAATCTCTTGGGCTGGTTTTTGCTCTTTAACTGATTTGTCGATTTCTTCCGGGGACTTACACCCGAGAACCGCGATAGTCAATATCCCCAGCAAAAGACAAAGGTCTACCCTTTTATTTATTATTCTCATACAAATAGTGCATGCCCCCCGTTAGCTATTCTATATAGATTTTCTTTTCCTGTATTTAAGGCAGGATTCCATTATGAAATACATCCTGCACATCATCATTATCATCAAGCAAGTCCAAGAACCTCTCAACCTTTGCAGCTGTTTCTTGATCAGGTATATCTACTGAATTCTGGGGAATCATACCCAAATCAGTTGAAATAAAAGCGTAGCCTAAACTCTCGAGTGTTTCGCGTACCTTAGAAAATTCGGATACTGCAGTATAAACTTCAAACGCATCATCGAGGGCTGCAAAATCTTCAGCGCCTGCTTCAAGCGCAGCCATCATAGCTTCATCTTCGTCTAGTTCTTTATTTCTTTCAATAACAATAACACCCTTTTTATCAAACATCCATGATACACATCCGGTTGCGCCTAAAGAGCCTCCGCTTTTATCGAATATGTACCTCATTTCGGCAGCAGTTCGATTGCGATTATCTGTAACTGCTTCAACAATAACCGCAACACCACCTGGACCATAGCCTTCATAGGTGCATTCCTCAAAGTTGACTGTCCCCATTTCACCTGAAGCTTTCTTAATCGAACGGGCTATATTATCGTTTGGCATATTATTAGCTTTTGCCTTTGCAATAACATCTCTCAGTTTTGAATTATTTATGGGATCAGCACCGCCTTCTTTTACAGCAATAGCTATTTCACGGCCTATCTTAGTGAAGGTTTTCCCCCTTTGGGCATCAGTCTTTTCTTTTTTATTCTTAATATTAGCCCATTTGGAATGACCAGCCATTAGTTGTACCCCCGTTTCATTTCAGTTCTACTATCTCGCTAAAAGTTCGCTCATCCACTATTAGTTTTTAGCCTTAACAAAAGACTTTTAATCGTTTGCATATCAGCCCATGCTTCAGCTTTCCTGCTCGAATCACGTAAAAGTGCTGCAGGGTGGAAAGTTGGCATTATAATTACGCCCTTCTTTTCTTTCCATATACCTCTATCGCGTGTTATACGGACATTTGGGTCATAAATATATGTTGCAGCCGTAGCACCAAGGCATACAATAATCTTAGGCTTTAGCAAAGCTGTCTGAGCACGAAGATAGGGCAAACACATTGTTGCTTCTTCGGGTAAAGGCACCCTGTTATTTGGCGGTCTACATTTTACAATATTAGAAATGTACACATCTGAACGTGTTAAACCGATTGATTCAAGCATTTCTTCTAAAAGCTTTCCCGCCTGCCCAACAAATGGCCTGCCTTGGATATCTTCGTTTCGACCAGGACCTTCTCCAACGAAAAGAATGTCGGCATTTAAATTGCCCTCACCAAGTACAGGTAAAATTCGACATTGAGAAAGAGAGCATTTTTTACAATCAGCCACACTTGTCTGGAGAACTTCCCAACTTAGCATATTGACCTCTGTATACTCAAACCCAAAAAGCCGGCTTGCTCATTTAATCAGAATTCCTGCATCAAAACACAACCTTTTAGGTTCAACCTTATCCGAATGATACCACAGAATTGGGAGTTCTGCCAGATAGGCAAATCGTTTTGTTGCGCCCTTTTGAGTAATTGGCATTTTTACGCAGCGAATGCTGTTTAATGGCGTTTTCAAACATTGATGCGTTCAGAAAATCACGACCACCCCTCCAAGGGGTGGTTTGCTCTTGGGCTATAAGCCCAAGGAACACCGGCTAGCGTCTAAAGACGCTGGCTTTCACTTCGTTCAAGCCACATTGCCTTTGCCTCTTTTGCTTGCCCCTGAAGGGGCATTAGTACTACTTCACTACCCCTTAAAGGGGTCTTCATACTCCTTCACGCTCAGCTTATCTATTGCGATATCATGCTTTTCTTGTTCCTGAATATACTTCGCTATTGTCGCTTCGTTGAGCCCAACCGTGCTCACATAATATCCTTCTGCCCAAAAGTGTCGGTTGCCGAACTTGTATTTCAGGTTTGCATGTTTATCAAACATCATGAGTGCACTTTTCCCTTTTAGATATCCCATAAAACTTGATACGCTCATCTTTGGTGGTATGCTCACCAGCATGTGGACATGGTCCGACATGAGATGCCCTTCTATTATCTCCACTCCTTTGTAGCTGCATAGTTGCCTTAAGATATCACGCACGCTTTCTTTGTATTGATTGTAAATGATTTTTCGTCTATACTTTGGAGTAAATACGATATGGTATTTGCACATCCATTTTGTATGCGGCAGACTATTTGTTTTGTTTGCCACGAAATCACCTTTCCTTTCATTGCAATGTGGCTTGAACACCTACATTCTATCGGAAAGGTGATTTTTTGTATAACTTTTCATCTCCACCCGCATAGCGGGTGGTTTATTGTTTCGTCCGCTTCGCGGCCTCAACTGGCTGAAGCCATAAACAAAACCCCGCGTCAGAAACCTTCTAACGCGGGGCCCTAAGATATTACTATGTGCTTACTTATATGCCTTGACTTATAAGTTTACCCAGGCGCTCGAGACCTATTGTAATACGCTCAGGTGTTGAAGAAGAGAAGTTAAGCCGCATTGTGTTCAACCCCATTGTGGTCACATCCGTATAGAAGTACTGGCCGGGGATGAAGGCAACTTTTGCTTCCTGGGTTGCCCGTTTTAGTAAGGCAGGCATATCAGGGGTTCCGGGGAACTCGCCCCAAACGAAAAGACCGCCCTCAGGAAGAGTATGATGAAATGACTTGGGGAAGAACTTGCTTATTCCATCCAGCATAGCATCAAGCCTCATCGTATACATTGCGTTAACCTGCTTTAAATGCTCAGGTAATAAGCCTTTTCTCAGGAAAGAGTCTGCAATTGCCTGAGTAAGGTTGGATGTGTGCGTATCGCTGCTTTGCTTTGCTACAGTAAGCTTCCTAACAATGTCGGGTTCAGCGATAAGGGCACCTACGCGCAGACCAGGAGATAGGATTTTGCTAAAACTGTTTAGTAAAATTACATTGCCGGTTTTGTCAAATGTCTTAATTGGCGGCATAACATCGCCACGATACCGCAAATCGCAGTATGGATCATCCTCTAACACAATAAAATCATATTTGGAAGCTAACTCGGCTATTGCGCGCCTGCGCTTAAGCCCAAGGGTCTTGCCTGTCGGGTTTTGAAAGGTAGGAATAACATATAAGAGTTTTGGGTTATGCAGGCGTATTTTTTCTTCGAGTTCATTAATATCAATACCCTCATCATCCATTTCAAGGGGCACACACTGCGCTTGATAAGTGCGAAACGCCTGCAGTGCGCCAACGAAAGTAGGCGATTCAACAAGCACAACATCTCCTGGGTCTAAAAAAACTTTGCTTGTAAGGTCTAACCCCTGTGATGAGCCTGTTAGGGCGAGTACGTTTTCTTCTTTTGCCTGCACGCCTTTGGGATGTGCAAGATACTCTAGATAAGAACTGCGCAAGGGCGGATATCCCTCTGTTGTACCATATTGGAGTATGTTTGCTCCGTTTTGGTCAAGCACTTCATGTGCAATTTGTTCAACAGTTTCAATGGGAAAGGCTTCTTTCGCCGGATTTCCACCCCCGAAGGAGATTATCTCCGGATCTGCCATAAGTTTTAAAATCTCTCTGATAATACTACCGGAAACGCCGGACATTCGGGTTGCATACTTTACCATACAAATACGCTCCTTCTACATCATTGTGGCTCTAACGAGCCCTGCCATTTCGCCTACTTTAATAACTATATTGTATAGTTGCTGCTTTGAAGGGGCAAATATATAATTGCCGCGAACATTCATTTCAAACCTCGAAGCTGATAAAGCAGTGCTATAAAACAACATAGATTGGATATTGGGAATACCCAATGGTACAATAGTAAAAGCTAAATACTCTTTTTTTAACCATTGGCATCTAAGCATCTAACACTGGAAGGAGAACGGCATGTCATATCAGGCGCTATATAGAGAGTTTCGGCCCAGGCGTTTTAGCGAACTTGTAGGCCAGGAACATATTACTACAACACTTAAAAACCAAATCAAGTATAATAATCTGTCACATGCGTACTTGTTCTGCGGCGCACGCGGCACGGGTAAAACAAGCACAGCAAAGATTTTCAGCCGCGCGCTTAATTGTTTATCTCCTGACGATGGTGAGCCCTGCGGAAAATGCCAAAACTGCCATAGCAATAGCGAAAATGATATCGACATTGTCGAACTGGATGCCGCTTCTAACAGAGGAGTTGAGGAGATGCGCCTTCTCCTTGAAAAAGCCCGTTTCACCCCTTTTAAGTTGCGCTACAAAGTCTACATAATAGATGAAGCCCATATGCTTACGCCTGAAGCAGCAAGCATGCTTCTTAAAACCTTAGAAGAACCTCCTGAATACATGATTTTTATGCTGGCAACTACAGAGCCCCAAAAGATACCTGCAACCATAATATCTCGTTGTCAGCGCTTTGATTTTCGAAGGCTTAAGGTTATTAATATTGTTGAAAGATTAAAGCAAATTCTAAATTTAATAAATAAAACCATTGATGAAGGAGGTTTGCTTGCAATTGCAGGTGCAGCTGATGGCAGCATGCGCGATGCCCTAAGCCTTGCGGATCAATGTCTTTCATTTTGCGGCAATCATGTTAGTGAGAACGATGTCTATGATGTTCTTGGGAGCATGCGCCCTGACTTTCTGTTCAAGATGACAGACGCGCTTTTCAAATCAGACACTGCAAAAGCTCTGCTCATGTTGGATGAAGTTGTAAAGGGCGGAAAGGATATTGGTGTCTTTGCGAGTAACCTTACTCAACATATTCGGGCACTGCTTCTCGTGAAAGCATGCAGTACCTGCTCCGACCTGTTAGAATGCACTACAGACGCCTTGGAGCGATATCGCTCTCAAGCGAAGCTTTGCTCTGAAGCAGGGTTGCTGCGCGCATTAGAATTGCTTACTCACACGCAGAACGATTTAAAGTGGATAAAGTTGCCCCGAATTCTGTTCGAAGCTGTTTTAGTTCGAATTTGCCTGCCTGAAAATGAACAGAATCTGCTGGCTCTTTCTGAACGTATATCCCGGCTTGAATCATTGCTGCAAAAAAACGGGCACTCATCCTCAGAAGAAGCGTTGCCTTTAGAATTACATGCACCTGACATAGGTACAAACGGAAGCTTTATTATACCTGAAAAAAACGATTCCGCATTTTGCACAATTAAGGCAAAACACAACATTAAGGAAGCACCAATTGCAAACGGTGAACCTGAAGTCCAAGATAGTATAGAACAAACGCAAAACATCCCAATATCTTCTGATGTTGCTTCCTCAAAAGCAGAAAAGCAACTTTATTTAGGCAACGATATTCAAGGAAACTTCAACAAGGCTAAAGCAGATAAAGAATCCCCTTATGCACCGGTTTGGGGCGCATTATGCAAAGCACTTCAATCGAAAAACTTTGCTTTGTTCCAAAATGCAAAGAATGCTTCAAGTGCCATACTCGAGGAAAACATCCTTTGCGTTAGGTTTTCACAGACATTTGAAGCAGCTTATAATTCACTAAATACAAAGAAGAGCTTTGAGCTTCTTTCAACTCTGCTTAAAAAACAAAACCCCGAGCTGCAGCTTAGCTTAAGGTTGGGCTAAAACAGCTAACCTTTAAAATAGACTCCAGAGCAACTGGGCTTAGATTTATATATCTCCCTTTAGCAGGTTCTGCGCATATGCTTGCAGGCTGGAGAATGTATTGACGCTTCCCGCACGCGAGCTAATATGATCCCGCACATAGTCCGGGAGCATATTAAAATATTTCCAGGCATTCGCATCGCTCTTAAGAAGACTATGCATATCGCTGTACCTTTGCTCCATAATACCACCTCGCTACATTGTAGTATGGCGCAAGTTTAGCTATATAATGCAGGGGCAGCAATAATTAAAGCGCTCCAGCGAAAAAACCATGCATATTTATTATTATTTAAGCATCTTGTTTTGGATTAAAGTACTCAAATACAGCTCTTGCAGTGCGTTTATCTATACCCTTGAGCATGGAGAGCTCTGTTTCAGTTGCAGCCTGCATAGCTTCTAATGTTGGAAAAGCATCGAATAGTATGCGCTTGCGCTTGTTGCCGACACCGGGAATTTTATCAAGCTTGGAATAAAGGGTATTCTTACCGCGAAGACTCCTATGATATTGAATAGCGAACCGATGCGCCTCGTCTCTTAGTCGCTCTAATATTTGTAGAGCAGGATCCGAGCGTTCAAGAATAATAGGACCTTCGCTGCTTTTGTGATATATATTGCCGCTATTTTCCGCCAGCCCAATTGCTTCGAGGCTTGGAAACCCATATTCGCATAAGACTTCTTCTGCTACATTGAGTTGCTGCTGCCCCCCATCCACAACTAATAAATCAGGCAGCATATAAAAGCGTTCATCAGCCTCTTTTGCACGCGAAAACCTGCGTTTAAGCGCCTCACGCATTGAAGCGCAATCATCACCTTCGGTAGTTGACTTGATTCGAAAGCGTCTATATTCTTTAGGAGCCGGAGCTCCATGCAAAAAGACAACCATTGAGCAGACCGTATCTCGACCCTGAATATGTGAACAATCAAAACATTCCATTCGCGTTGGGATTGACGTAAGTCCAAGCACGCCTGCAAGAGCTGCAACTGCCCCCTCCCCTCGCTCCCAAGCATGGAGTTTTAAAAGATGCCTTTTTTGCAAAACACCCATTCCGTTTCTTTGTGCCAGCTCTGTTAGCCTGCGCTTTTTGCCTCTTTGCGGCACATGGATGCTTACGCGCTTGCCACGGCGGTCAGATAGCCAGCTCGTTATGGCCAAAGCTTCTGCCGCTTGCGTACAGAGCAGAATTTCCGCCGGAATATAGGAAGCATTTGTATAGTATTGCTTGATAAAAGCGGAAATTGCTTCGCCGCTGTCTGCGTCATCTTCTTCCGCATTAATAATATCAAACTCTTCCGTGCCTATAACCTTACCGTCTCGTATAAAGAGTGCAAACACAAGCGCTTCGCCTTCATAGGTACAGTAGGCAAACACATCCTGTTCAACCCCATCTACTGCAATAGCAAGCTGCTTTTCGCCCAGCGCTCTAATTGCATCAATGCGTTTGCGTATGGCGGCAGCTCGCTCGAATTCAAGCATTTCTGAGGCCTTGAACATTTGTTCAGTAAGCTCGCTTATTACAGCAGCGCTGTCAC
>JAKJBL010000150.1 GCA_022707005.1 Bacillota bacterium
GCTTCATTTTTGACAGTATATATTCGCAGCGCATTGCTAAGGCGCCTTAGAGCTTCGCTATTCTTGGAAACTCCCCGCATCTTAGAATGTATAAGCTGCTGAAGCGTACTTCATCTTGCTTAATTATGCTCATTTAGCGCCAGACATCTACTATGACCCATCCGCTTACCCGCTCAAGCCGCCCTAGGCGCACAAACTGCGTAAAGCAAAGCCCCGAGGGATGCCGCAAATAGTCAGGTTCGAGCCACCGCCCAAAGGCATATTTTATGCAAATTACTATTAAGCTTCAACAGCTGATAGCTATACATTCTTATTGTATTATCCTTTGCTGCATACCCCCTGTGCAACCTTATAAACATTCTTAGAAGAATTAGCTTTTGCTTTGCTTGCATACTAAGCGAGCCGCTTCTTTTGCAAAACAGCACTATTTTTAGCGAATTACCTAAAAAAGATAAAAAAGACCAAAATGAGACCAAAATGAGACCAAAATGAGACTGTCATGAGACCACCCATGAGAGAATAGTATGCTATAATACGCATATAGTATTGCCAGTAAATGTTTATTTGGGCAACAGCAGGAAAACAGAAAAATGAAAGGGGATGAAAACAATGAGAACAAAAAGGTCAGTCGCGATACTTGCAGTTGTGCTCTCGTTTATTATGCTTGGCGCAACAGCGCTTGCAGCAGCTGAGGTTGGCGAAAATGGCACAAACGATGAACTAACAGAGTGTGTGCCGCTTACAGGCACGAAGACATGGGAAGGTGAAGCAGAGCATCCTGGCAATGACACCCTGCAATTCACCATAGACGGACAACCGTATACAGGTGAAGTTGATTGGGATGAAAACGGGAACTTCACATTGTATGTTTGCCCGGGTGAAAATCCACCAGTACTCGGCGAGGAACCCATAGCGGGCAATACAGCAACAATAACACAGGGAACCCCGGTCATGGGTCCTGGAAGTGACTTTGAGGTCAAGAATCTTATTAATGGGTGCAGTTTCAGCCTGCTGAATGACCTAGATGACCCGGACTATATCGTAATAAACAAAGTCGGCGATAAATATGTTATTTGGACTAAAGATAATAAAGAGCTAAGTCAAGAAGAGCAAGAAGACTTTATTAAAGCTTTTAACGAAGCTGCTAAAGAGCATAATGTAGAAGCATTGAAATCCTTTGATTTGCTCGATATCTTCCACGGGGATATAGATGACGGGGAAGTTTTAGATTGGCTTGAGGGCACAAACCAAACAAACAATCAAGACTTCCTGTCAAGAGTCCAAATCAAAGACGGTAAGATTTCATTCAAAGGCGCATATTTGTGGAGCCAGTTCGCATACGGCAAGTATAAAATAATTGCATACGAAGGTTATGCGATTGTAAACGAATACGTAGGCGGCGATGGTACCCATGATACAGGCGAACCTGAAACAATTACTTACATCATCCCCTTAAGCCCGGGCGCACAGCGCATACCCTTGGGCGCGCCGCGCACAGGCGGGGCAGGCTTAGGGCTTATTTACGGCTTGGTTTCAATGCTTGGGCTGGCAGGCGCAATAAGCATAAAGGCAAAGAAGCGCTAAAAAATAGGCTCTATGTCAATAGTTGGGGTAGAGCTGCAGACCAAGAACAACGGGGAGCTGATTGCGAAAGAGCAATCAGCTCC
>JAKJBL010000151.1:0-288 GCA_022707005.1 Bacillota bacterium
AGTTGCTGTGTAAATGCTCAGGAGCCGATTTGGCAATTTTAAGTATGCTTATAGCGCTGCAAATTGCAAGCTGTGTTACGGAAGAGGAGCTTGAAATTTTGAGCGCACTGTACAGTTCAATTGGCGACCAGCTTGGACTAATCGGGGCAGCGGGCTGTAAATAGTTGCAATTCTTTTTTATTGGCAACCCCCTTATGGGTTTGCTTGGCTATTTGTAATGATTTATTAAAACGGAACCTTCAGAACCTAACAAGCAGACATTGAATGTTATATACTAATTCGTTGCCG
>JAKJBL010000151.1:315-1637 GCA_022707005.1 Bacillota bacterium
CAACTTGTCTTTGCTGAATAGACCGAACTTGCGTAGTTAGGTTTATACCGCTTTCGAGACATAGCTGCGAGAATTTAGATTGTATTCGCATAAGTATAATGCTTATATTCAATTCGCTGGCTGAGGGAAGAAGCAGCAGTAACTGAGTGTTGGAATGCTGAGTGATTACATCGCATTTTCGCAGCGACAGCATGCATGAACGCTTTAGCGACGCCATAACCTGAAACATCTCCTGGTCTGAGAGTTCCCGGCTATGCGCGACAATGGTGTACATCACAAGCATGCAGGGGAAAGCTTCGCGTCTGTTTCTACGCTCATGCAATTGAAAGACCTGCCTAAAAACATCCATTTCACAATACATGGGCCCTGCAGCAGCAGCAGCAGACCGCAAATCATCCAAGACCATACTTATATCGGGCCGTTGGATATGGCTTGATGCGTTGATACTTCTTCCTGCCGCCTTGAGCTCTTCAGATGGCTGAACATCCAATTCTTTACTTAGTAGGGATGTAATGCTCTTATAGTGGGTTAGAGCACCATAGCGATTGCCCTGCGCAAGCATTGCATAAATCATCATTGCATGATAGTGTTCCTCAAATATATTATGTACAAGCGCTGCAGAGCAAACATCAATTACATCATTGTATAAATGCTGTTCATATAGCATCGTCACATAAATGTTCACGCAATCGAAGTATTGTCTGCGATAATATGATGTAAGTGACTCAACCCATTTTTCGTCAGAGATATCTTCTAAGTAGTCTCCGGTATAAAGCTCCATAAGGCGTGCACTTGCTGATTTTAGATTGTCGTTAGACAAACCAGCTTTTATATCGCCTGCGAGCTTATCAAATTCAAATGCATCCACATAAACAGCTGCGTCAGGGTTCCAGCCATAATTTCTATGCTGAGAAAGAATATACTGCCTCCCAAGCTCATCAGTTTCGGGGAGCTGTCTGCGAAGCCTATATATAAGGTTTTGGAGCGCTTTGCGCGGGTTCACAACATCGTCTTCCTGCCAAAGTATTTCTATCAGCACTTCAGGCGGAATGAACTTGCCTTTGTTAGCAAGGAAATATCTAAACAACATCCAAACGCTGTCTGCCCGAGGCGAAATATTGCTTAAAACTGTGCCGTCATATTCAACCAGGAAACCTCCAAATAGTTTTACAAACAGCTTTGCAGTGCCCTCCTGCATAAAGACACCTCCATTTTGCATTAAGAAATAAAAAAAGACAGTATATGATGTAAGTATATATTTTACCTGTATATTTTACAAGAGCTGCTTGAAATTGGAGGGTTGATAATCGCACAACGATAAT
>JAKJBL010000152.1 GCA_022707005.1 Bacillota bacterium
CCTCTTTATGGATGAGGGGCTGATACTTGAAAGAAGCGCGCCTTCGGAATTCTTTAACAACCCAAAGAACCCGCGGCTTGTTGACTTCCTTTCTAAGGTGCTCCATTAAGACTTTAAGAAGCTTGTCAGCTATTGTTCATACTAAGACAAAAAGCAGCTATGAAAAGCTGTTTTTTAGAACTGAGGGCTTTTTAACGTGTTGTGCATAAAGCTCTTCAGTTGCAAGCGCAATCTTTGTTACTGAAAAAGCACTTCCATGCGGATATATATAATAAGTATCATCCAAGGTGTTAAGGTCAATGCAATCGCCGTATTTTTTGAGATAATTGTACTCGATATGGCATGAATACATAGAAGGCACGGGTTTGATCATCTCAAACTGCACACCATGAGAAGTTAACCCTTGTACGGCAAACCCCTCCATATTATGTGTGAGGGTGCCTTCTCCAAGGCGTATAAAGCCCTTTGAGTTAGGCAGGGAATATACAGTTGCAGGAGAGCTGAAGCTGTAGGCGCCTTCTTGCACCTCTGCCTTTACATTTTGGCGTTCCCACTCGTACCAGTCTGGAATATGCGAAAATTCCGTCTGACCATCCTCTGCAGAAAGCTCCCCGTAAATACCCATGAGCCAGGCTTTACCGCAGGCTTCGCATAGGAGCCTCGCTCCTTTTGAAATCATCCTGTATTCAGCCTTGCAGTTGGGACACTGATATAGCACCTTATGCAGCCCCTCCGCACGCTTTGGGTTAGAGACTCGAATGCGGTTTTCTTTCTGCCAGGCAAAATCATCGTATTTAAAGGCTTCACGAATGCGCTCGTTTATTTCACATACGCTTGCACTTAAAAGCTCCTCTGTAGAAAACAGGCGCGTTAAGGCTGCATCTATTGGCCTGACCCTGCGCTCTTTCGTATTCCAAAACGGCGAGTTTATATGATGGCCGTTAATTATTAGTGAAACAACAGGCACTTTTAAGAGCTTACAGAGCTTGCCAAGCGATTCTGGCAAAACTGCGGTTGTGCCGCAGAGTGAATAGCGCGCCTCAGGGTAAATGACAGGTATGTTTCCGTTTGCAATTACACGCTGAAGGTGGCGAATGAGCATCATATCGTTAGTAAACTTGCGCTTTGCTATGCAGCCAAGCTTGCGCATAAGCCATTCCCTGCCTATAAAGCCATCAACCGCAACAACAAAATTTGAGCGGTATGGAAACATAGCAGCTGTTGCGACTTTGAAGTCAGAAAAAGCATTATGATTGCACAGAAGCAGGTAGGGCGGCTTCAGATCTTCGGTTTTGGACTCTTTAATGCGCGTGTTGTGCATCCACACGCCGGGGAAGCTCAACAACCACGAAACAGCAAGTAAAACCCTGTTTTGCTTAACCGGCGGTTTTTTCATATCAAAACGCTTAACCCCACTATACATAAGCCTTTATTCCCCCAATAGACAACATAATCTGACGATTTTCGACGCTGTAACTATATATGAAGCTATATGGCTTTACAATGACAATTTTCAAATATGTGTTTTTATTATAATGCCTTCTGCCTTTTATGAAATTATGCTCCGGTTTTCTGCAAAAGAGCCTTTTATTCTTTGGAGCAAGGGCTCTTTCAAAATGCGGCTGCCTGAT
>JAKJBL010000153.1 GCA_022707005.1 Bacillota bacterium
GCTAAGGCGCCGCCGCTCATATTCTTGGGTATATCATCACGGATTTTACGGAAGTTTTCTTTCGCGTTGGCAATATCCTCTTTTAATGATACAGGCAGAGATTCAATCCGCTCTAAATTCATTATATAGCTTACATCAGCCGCACAATCGTTTTTGAACACATCGTATTCAAGAATTGTTTTCACAACCTCTATGTCTTTGCCAAGCTGCTCAATCTGTTCCATAGTGTAAGCGAAATTATTAAGCTTAGCTACAGTGTTGAACCTGCTGCCAAAATTGCTTAGGGTTTCCCGCACATTGTCAACTGCAGTTTTATAACTTAGCGCTATATGAACTGCGATGAGGGGCTCGCCCCAAAGTTCAAACTCACCGCTTAATTTTCTGTTAGCACGAACTGCATTGTTCGCTGTTTCCTGCGCTTTAAAAAGCATCTGTGCAAGCCCTGCTTCATGTTGGGATGGATTGTTGATTAAGCCAGTCGGAAGCTCAAATAACTCATACAAACGCACGAGCTCTGCAAGCTGGACATCCTTAGGCTTAGTAATGTATTTGAACCCAAATAAATCCGTTAACACGATTCTTGGAACCGAATCTAAATCCGAAGCTGTTAATATTGCCCCGTTTTTTAGCGCAATCACAGCATTGCCTGTGTACACAAGGCTTAGAAGCACAATGGGCATCAGCGCATAGCAAATGCCAAACTGCTTGTCTATATAACCATTGAATACTTCAGTATAAATGTCGCTGAAATTGATAACTGTGTTTGTGGGGAGAGCATTCAATGCTTTAATGAAGTGCTGTGCATACTTAGAATTCTTAACTGTTATGTTGTCCCCATCAAGAAGGTTGAAGCTCTCAAGAAGGGCGTTTGCCTGTGCGCTCTTTCGCCCCGCATATCGGTCAATGCCCGCTCTAACCGTATCTGAAAGATTACGGGAAGTGATTTGGTTTTTAAAATGCGGCATCTCAGGATATTTCTCTCTAAACCATCCGTCCAAACATATAGAAGCAACTAAATCTATAGTTTCTTTAAACGGGTTTTCGGGCTTGTATTGGTTCCCCATAACAGGCAAGAGCTGTTTCTTCTCGCCCTTGTATATGACTTCAAAGCAGGTATTTTTATTTTCGCTTAGGTACTTCGTAAGCTTCCTTTTGAACACTTCCGCCTTATTGTGATAAGCGCTTTTATTCTTTTCCTCAGCAAGGTTTTTCATGATTAAGGCAGCAGAATAGAGCTTCAATGTGTTTTTGAATTCCTCGTTTGGCTTAAAAATAAAGAACACTTCATCCGCCTTTTTTTCGTCATTATATGTCTCATTGCTGTACGGCGGTATGAAATAAATATAATAATCTTCTGGCGGATGCGCGGTCGGCCGGTTCTCAGGCGTACCAAGGAACAAATAGCCCTTGCGGAAGATATTGTGTGAGACCCAATTCAATGTATGCTCATATATCTTAAAATTAGTGACATGCTCTTTCTGTTCCCAATCCAGACAATAATAGACCACATCGTAGAAATAGTTGTTCATGCTGTCATCGTCCATAATGGCAGCGCGCTGCGTAATCTTCTCGTCGTAATCAATGTCTTTTTTTAAATCA
>JAKJBL010000154.1 GCA_022707005.1 Bacillota bacterium
CGGGCAGCATCCCAAACCCCCACGACGGGTAATAAAAACTATATTTTAATAGTTCATATGTCGCTATTGCTTATTTTTACAAGTTCTTTGTATATTTTGAAGAATAAAATATTCGCTCAATAAATGGGTGGCGGGCTTATGCCTGCCGTCGTTGCTTGAGACTGCCTTAAAGCCGCAGCGTTAAAAGCAAGCCATGTTATACTTTCTCCATAGAGGAAGAACATGGTATAATAAATATTGCTAAGCCAATGACTTTCAACGAATTGCCAAGCAAATTTAAAACAGAATCAGTTGGAGAACTGGAAAAACAGCTAACTAGTGCGCAGGCTGCGGGCGGTAACAGACTAAAGATACCTTCTTTATGTACCCGAGCAAGCCATGCATATTCTTCTTCAAGTGATGAGTACGCTTTCGTTAAGCCCTGCCTTATAGTCAAGAACAAAACCTTTGGTGAAGGCAGAGTTGTCAAGCCCCTTGAGGATAAGCGAGATAAAAAGACAGTTATTGCCTTTGGCAAGGCCAAAAAGATGTTAATATTCTCGGATGCTTTTAAAAAGGGTTTTTTAGACTTGCAATGGCTTATTATTCTAACTATGGCTTGAGAAAAGGTGGGCGCTAATGAATAACCAATGGTGGGAAAAAGCTGTAATATACCAAATCTACCCGAGAAGTTTTTTAGACTCTAACGCTGACGGAGTAGGCGATATTAAGGGTATTATTCATAAGCTCGACTTTTTAAACGATGGAACGGAACCCTTCTTGGGCATTGACGCAATTTGGCTTAATCCTCTATACTCTTCGCCTCAATACGACTTTGGGTACGACATTATGGATTATTGCGACATAGACCCCCAATACGGAACTATGGCGGAATTTGAACAGCTTTTAAGCGAGGCGCATAAGCGCAATATCCGCATTATTATGGATATTGTGCCAAGCGTTACCTCACACCTGCACCCCTGGTTTATATCTTCGCGCTCCTCTAAAGACGACCCGAAGAGGGATTGGTACATCTGGAAAGACGCCCCGAAGGGCATGAAATATCCAAACAACTGGTTCGGCGTATTCGGAGGCAGAGCCTGGGACTGGGACAAAAAAACTAAACAATTCTACTACCATAATTCGCTGCCTGAGCAGCCGGATTTAAACTGGCGAAACCCAGAAGTTGAGCAAGCGGTGCTCTCAGTGCTGGAGTTCTGGTTTAACAAGGGCGTTGACGGGTTTCGCATAGATGTTTTAAACTACCCCTTCAAAGACAAAGAATTCAGGGACAATCCATATTGTTTTGGCATACGCCCCTATGATATGCAAAAGCATATATATGACAAGGATTTGCCTGAATCCGTAGAAGTCGGGAAAAAGATGCGCCAAATCGCAGATAAATTCCAGAATAAAATGCTTGTTGCAGAAATATATAATCCTAACCCCGAAATAGCCGCCAGCTACTACGGAAAAAAGGGCGATGGACCCCATATGATTTTTAATTTTTCCTTTGCCTATTCCAAATTCAAGGCATCTGCCTTCAAAAAGCGTATAGTTGAGTGGAATAAGCTGTCTAAGGGAAAGGG
>JAKJBL010000155.1:0-244 GCA_022707005.1 Bacillota bacterium
CTGCAAGAAGAAATACAATGCGCCAGCTTGCGCCGCAAAAGCGTATGAGCAAATCGCTTACAATAGGCCCCATCACAGCCCCAAGGCTGAACATAGCCTGCACAAGGCTTATTGTGCGGCTTGAGTCGTCTAAGACTAAATCTGAAACTGCAGCAGCAACAATGCAATCCGTAATTGAAAAGCCTATGCCAATTATGAGAATTCCTGCTATTGATAAAACCGGGCTAACAGCTAAAATCGTAAT
>JAKJBL010000155.1:287-1568 GCA_022707005.1 Bacillota bacterium
CGCTTTTTGCCGATTTTATCTGAGAGTCTGCCAAAAAGAAGTGGCATGCCGAGCGTGGCGAAAAACCGCAAGCCTGCAAGCAGCCCCATTTGTGAGGTGTTTAACGCAAATTCGTTTGCAACATTTAAAAGTACAAGCTGAAATCCGCCGGCTTCAAAGCCGAGGCAAAGCATAATAAGCGCTGCAACAGGTACAAATCTGAACCTTTGTAAATGCAACTCCAAGCAAGCCCCTCCTGGTTAAGTTTTCGCGTTACAAGAATGATATATCAGGCCATGTTTGTCAGTCAATGGCTGCAGCTTTAACTTTTAAGCTGCAGCAGGCTAATAAGGCGTATTAAAGCGCTGTGAAAGCTGTATGCGCTTGGCCTTGGCAAACTTAAGCAAGCCCTGAAACTTATGGCTGCCAAATGCTTTATTTTAGGAAATATTCGCCCTACTGTTACTTTGGTAACAGACTCTGCGCATTTTAGGCAGTATACTTAAAACAGCTTATCAGGAGGTATAATATGAAATATACAGCCACAATCATCCGCATACTTTTCCTTACGCTCTTTTTGTTTTTGCTTGTTAATGGCAAAGTAATGCTGTGGCTTGCGCTTTTCGGGGTGAGCCTTATTGCAGCAATTATTTTTGGGAGAATTTACTGCGGTTATATTTGCCCAATGAACACCCTTATGCTTCCTGCCGAATGGCTCTCTAAAAAACTTAAGCTTCAAACACAAAGCTCGCCTAAATGGCTAAAAAACGGCTATTTTACATGGATAACCCTTATAGTTAGCGCTATCGCAATGCTCGCTTCTAAAAAGCTTCTTCATGTTAATTTGCCAATTATGCCTTTTTGGATTTTAGCTGCCGTACTCATAACGCTCAGGTATAAGCCGGAGGTGTTCCACAACCTTATTTGCCCCTTTTCTTGTCTGCAGCGTACCCTTGGCAGGTTTTCGCTGCTCTCTCACAGGGTAAATGAAGCTGACTGCATTGGCTGCAAAATCTGCGAAAAGGTCTGCCCGTCAAAGGCAATAGCTGTTTTTAATAAAAAAGCATCAGTTACTGAAAGCCTGTGCCACCAATGCACAAACTGCAGGCAAGCGTGCCCTAAAAACGCTATCCATTATACAAAAAAGCGCATAGAGGCAAGTTCTTCTACAATAGACGCATAACTTAAGGCATAAGCCTTGATACTTCCTTTTGTAAATGGTATTATTGCAGAACGCTTAGCGCTTTAGCCTGCTTCAGGCAGGCAGATTTTTCAGGCAAAAACCCTTTTATGGGTGAGCCG
>JAKJBL010000156.1 GCA_022707005.1 Bacillota bacterium
CCTCCTAACTACCGGCGGGCATATAAAAAGAGCAACCATGCGATTGCCCCTGTGATTGATAGTTGTCTAAAACGTCATTTCAAGATTGTAAATTGTAATATGCTCATTGCGGCATTGCGCTCATTTTGCGGGATTATGATCAAAACTCAGAATATATTCCTCTTTATCTTTATCAACAATTTTGATGCCTTGAAATAGATTCATTGCATCTATCTGCTCTTTACTTTTTCCATCCGTATCAAACACAAAACTTCCTGAAATCTCTAAATAAGGGTTTTCAGTTTCTTTGCCTTTAATTTCTGCATTATGGGGGCCGTTAATTAACATCAAATCATAATATTCCGCGTTTACTAACGGTTCTTGCGCATCAATATTTTCGATGTCTTGCTTACTTCCGCTAATTGCAACAGAATATGCAACCTTAGTTTTATCTAAACCCCCACCCTCTACTGCACCCATAGAAACGGAGCCATTCATGCTGTATCTTTCTTTCGGTATCTCCGATTGGTTAGATGAACAGCTAAACGTAGAAAATATGATAGTAAACACACAGCAAGCAAGTAATAGTCTTTTAATTTTAATCTTCCTCATATTATAATCCGCATTCAAATTTTGATCTTATTCGTAGTGCAGCCACATGCTGATGATTTTCACAACCCGCTCATCAGGGTATACCTGATATATAACCCGGTGTTGAAGATTTATACGCCTGGAATATGCGCCGGACATATCGCCTACAAGCTTCTCATATGGAGGATAATCAGCAAACGGGTTTTCTTTAAGTGTTTCGAGGATACTTTTAATGCGTTTGGTGTACCCTGCCTCATTTGCTATGTGCTTATCCTTTAGCCCGCGCTTGGTGTAGAGGATTCTGTACGGCTCATTCATCGTTATCTTCCACCAGTTCCTCTAACGGAGTGCGCAGCCCATCCATAATCTTTTCGCGCATGCCGGGTATGGAAGTTAGATACAGCGTCTCCTGCATTGCACGGTAGTCCTCCTCGGATAGCATAACTACATTACCCGATTTGCCCGTAACGTAAATTGGTTCATGAGTAATAAGCGCATCCTCCATTATTTTAAAGAAATTATTCCTTGCTGTAGTAGCATTAATGATTGACATATCTTCACCTCCATGTGTTGCCATACATGTACACCTTCCTGTACGCATTATATGGCATAGTATGCCATGTTGTCAATGCCTTATGCATTTTATATGTTGCAGGGAATAACCTCATCTATAAACACATCCCGCACTGGCCTTGTTAGCCCATAAAACAGCTTATACACCTCCCATTGGTCTAAGAGATGCCCAAGCGGCATTAACCAAACCTCAGCTTCCGGCCTACCTAACAAGGTAACCCCATAGAATATAAGCCGGGCAAACATTTGTTCATCGCTTACCCGGCCTGTGTGTTTTTTGGGGTGTCCTCGCTCTTAACATACCGCGCTGTGCCTTTGTACATTGCATCCATGATTGCATCTTTATACATGGCTAAATCACTTGGCAAGGTTAAAAGCTCTACATCTTCCTCACGAAGCATAGGTT
>JAKJBL010000157.1 GCA_022707005.1 Bacillota bacterium
CTGCTCTTGCAACCTCTTCGAGCGTTGCGCGAAACGCCTTAACAAGCTCATGGGGCAGCCTGTTTATAAAGCCGACAGTATCTGAAAATATGGCCTGCGTGCCGCCTTTAAGAGTTACCTGCCTAAATACTGGGTCGAGAGTTGCAAAGAGCTTATCCTCAACAAACTCCTCGCTCCCTGAAAGCGCGTTAATAAGGGTGGACTTGCCCGCGTTTGTATAGCCCACAAGCGCAACAAGCGGGATTTCGTTCTTTTCTCTAAGCCCCCTTTGCAAAGCACGCTGGCGCACAAGCTTATTAAGCTCCTGTTCAAGGCTGAAAATACGCTCTCTAATCCGCCTACGGTCTATTTCGAGCTTTTTTTCGCCGGGTCCGCGCGTACCTATTCCGCCACCTAAGCGCGAGAGCGCAAGCCCTGCGCCAATAAGCCGCGGCAGACGGTAGCGAAGTTGCGCGAGCTCCACCTGAAGCCTGCCTTCACGCGAAAGTGCCCTGCCTGCAAAAATATCGAGAATCAGCGCAGTACGGTCTACTACCGGCAGCTTGAGCGCCTGCTCCAAATTCCTTAGCTGCACTGCGGAGAGTTCGTCGTCAAATATAAAAATATCCGCGCAAAGCGCGCTGCCCATAAGCGTAAGTTCTTCTACCTTGCCTGAGCCGACATAAGTCGCAGAATCCGTCTGCCGCCTTTTTTGGAAGCTCTCGCCGACTACAAGCGCGCCTGCAGTTGAGGCAAGCGCCCTAAGCTCCTTCATGGAGTAAGAAGCGTCAGGCTGTTCAAGGCTTACAAGCACAGCCCGTTCTGGCTGCTTCTCTAAAACTTCTGCAGAAAGCGCCTTAACCCTTGCGTCCGCTTCGTAAATTTCGCTTATGAGCCTGCGCTGGTCGAGCGCGCTTAGCTTTACCGGCCCATAGCGCAGCACCTTAAACCCGTCTTCTTCCAAGTCGCCTAAAAATGCGGCGCAAAGCGCCTCCGCCCTGCCGTCTGCAATGCCTAAAGCAGCCATTGCATCAAGGCGCAGCGCTTTAAGCGTGCCTATATCAACAGCGCTTAAATGCGCTCCGTGCTGGGGGTGGGTATGTATGCAGCGCACGCCGCTTAGGCGCAGCTCGTTTCGCACAAGCCGAAGTTCTGGCAGTAAAACCGAGGCTGCGCTGCCTACGCTTACATCCGCAACTGCGCCGTTGCGCCTAATATAAACCGAGATTTCTCTATTTATTTCATGCGTTAAGGCAGCCATGCGTTCTAAAAGCGCCTCGCCTGCAAAAACATCGGGTCCGTCGTTAATTTCATAGAGCCCGCTGAGCTCATCGAGAATTGAAGAGCGAAGCCCGCTGATATTTCCGTTGACTTTATTGTGCATACCGCTCCTTTATATTTGCCGTAAAGCTAAAGCTCAGTTATTCTTTGCAGATTTAGAGTATTATAACACATCGGGCAGCTTCGCAAAGGGGCTAAGCATCAAAAAAGCCCGCAGACTTTGCCTGCGGACTTTTTATGGTCGGGGCGACTGGATTTGAACCAGCGGCCTTTTGGTCC
>JAKJBL010000158.1 GCA_022707005.1 Bacillota bacterium
TAAGAACATGCTTCATAAGAGCAACGCGCACATTAGCCGCGATCTTGTTTGTCGAATTTGGCTGGGCAATAATTGTCGCGAAGCCGTAATCAAGCGCAGCCGCTGGTGATATCCACGTCTCTCCATCCAAAAGTGCCTGCAATTCATCTTCGGATATGCGCATGTGTTCACGATACGCATCAGCAATTGTGTTGCTGATAACCTCCAAATCATCCGCAGCCTTGCGAAGCTCGCTCGAATTACCTACGGCACCGTTCCACGCATGGTGAACCATAAGCAGCGATGCAGGTTGCATAATGCGAACACTGCCAGCCATGAACACGACACTCGCAGCAGAGCACGCGAACCCCTCGCAGATTGTAGTAACCTTTGCCTTGTGCCCACGAAGCACATTGTAAATAGCAATACCCTCGGATGCGTGACCACCGTAGCTGTTGATATGTACATTTATCGCATCAACATCAAAGCCACAAATATCGCTTGCCAGCGAATAGCCCGAAGTGTCGCTCTCGAAATATTCCTGCTCGGGAACGACAATATCACCGAAGATATAAACATCGGCAATCTTAAGCTCTTTCGCTTCATGCACAGACATCGAGTAGTATCTTGGCTTCAAGTCATTAAGCCCTCCTTTCTAAATCCTGAAAAATACTCATTCGCCCAATCCTCCTCAATGAGCGGCTGACTAAGCACACGCCTGATATCGTTTATTGAGAACACGCCTGAGAGCGTGAGCTTGTAAATCTCATCAGCGTCTTTGAGAATGTCGATATGCCGAATAGCAGCAGTATCAATCTGCACCTTAGTTCCAACCGCGAACCCCTTGTAGCCAATGCGCTTGCGGTTGATTTCCTCGCTGAGCATATCAACAAGAGGGTCAATGCAAAACGCCAAGAACCCATCCATCGCATCCCTAACGCCCTCCACATTGCCCCTGAGCAGCGCAGGTGGTATGCCAAACGCCTTGCATGTGAAATCAGATACGTCATCAATAAGCGCCCGAATATCGCGAGAGCTTTCCGCAGCATAAGTCTTGGAGCCAATGTCGGAAAACGACTGCCCCTCGCCTAAAGGCAGGATTGCATCAGCGCTGTTAAGAAATTCCCTGAACCGGTTATTGATTAATTCATCAAAGACCTTGCGCTGCTCTGTGCCCGAAACAGGCAGAGCCTTGTAATTAAACACCCCGCGCAAGCCCCGCGTCTTAGGGAACATTTTAATTAGATGCGCTAAGAGCCGCGAATAGTTTGTGTAAAGCCCATTAACCAAGCGCCGCATATCTTGGTTGTTAAGCTCGAAGTACAATACAGCCGATTGGCTGAATACTTTGTCGAACTTATACCCCTTAACAGACACCTCAGCGAACAAATCATCGAACAGCACATATGGTGTCTTTTTGAACTCATCTGCAATCAGTAGCTCGCCGTTGTGTTCAATGACAAGACATTCATTCTCGCGATAGAGTTTAGCAATGAGCTCATGCAGGAACGCGCTCGAATTCTGGTTTCTGTTAGG
>JAKJBL010000159.1 GCA_022707005.1 Bacillota bacterium
CTTGACGTTTTCCCTATACTTGCGCAGCAATCCATGCGGGAGCTTAACTTAACAGGCAGGACATATAAAAATGTGCTTGACGATGCAAGCTATGCCGTATTTCAAGAGGGTTACACTTTGGGCTTTGGCGCAGATGCAGACCATTTGAAAACTCTTGACGAGGTGCGCTACGGGCTTGACTGCGGGTTTACGATGATAACGCTCGACTGCTCGGAGCACCTAAACAACGACTGTTTTTCAATGGATTCTGATACGTTAAAAGCAAACTATGAAAACCTCAAAGAAGAAACAAGGCATAAGCTCGAAGCCGAATATATAAACCGAAGCTTTAAGGTAGATGATGAAACTAAGCTTAGCTTCACTAAACCTGAGCTTATGCAGCTTGCGCTTGTTTATATTAGAGCAATAGAGTTTATTGAAAGTATTTACACAAAGGCAATTAAGCCAAGCAAAAGAGCGCTTGATTTTGAAATATCAATAGATGAAACGACTGTGCCAACATCACCTTTAGCGCACTTCTTTTTAGCTTTAGAGCTTCAAAAGATAGGTGTTGAGGCAACGAGCATTGCGCCGCGCTTTATAGGTGAGTTTCAAAAGGGCATTGACTACATAGGCAATATAGCTGAGTTTGAAGCGCAGTTTATACTCCACGAAAAAATAGCCGCATGTTTTGGGCACAGGCTTAGCATACATTCAGGAAGCGACAAATTCAGCGTGTTCCCGTATATAGGCAAATACACAGGGCTTAACGTACATGTAAAAACAGCAGGCACCCACTACCTTGAAGCGCTAAGGCTTATAGCGCTAAAGGATGCAGCTTTGTTTTGGAAGATATATGAGTTTTGCAAAACCAAGCTCGATATAGCAAAACAGTATTACGCGATTAAAGCAACTGCACAAAGCGTACCCGATATTAAAAATATGCCGGACAGCCGCCTTTTTGCGCTGCTTGAAGAAGAAGATAGCAGGCAGATGCTGCACATTACATACGGCGTGCTGCTAATGGAAACGGACAGCTTCGGAAATTCCATATTTAAAGAAAGGCTATATAAAGCGCTCCATAAGTTTGAAGAAGATTACTACAGCCTGCTTAATGCCCACTTATTAAAACACTTTGAGGCGTTAGGGCTGCTTTAGAATATTTTTAGGAGGATGAAATGCAAGATAAAATTAATTTGCCATTCTTAATAAATTTAGAGGGTAAAGTCGCAGTAATTACAGGTGCAGGCGGCATTTTATGCTCAATGTTTGCGCAAGCTGTTGCAAAATCCGGCGCAAAGGTTGCGCTACTTGACTTAAACCTTGAAGCTGCACAAGAAGCTGCAAAAAGCATAAAAGCGCAAGGCGGCACAGCAAAAGCATATAAAGCGGATGTGCTCAATAAAGAAGCGCTTGAAGCAGTGCATGCAGAAGTTGTGCGCGACTTAGGTCTTTGCGACATTTTA
>JAKJBL010000015.1:0-1833 GCA_022707005.1 Bacillota bacterium
GGGGCTGAATTTAAGCCGCCACAGCAATTTTTTGATGAAATTTCAACTTATACTAAGCTTTTATTGCCCCCGCCTGCAGGCAAAACAATTGAGCTGCCGTTTTAAGCAGGCGTCTTTAATAACTTCTAAACAAAAAGCGCAGTCTGCGCTTTTTATTTAATTAGTTTTGCTATACCTTGATGAGCTTATAATCTCCTGATTTTATTCTTCCACCATTATAACTCAGCCTATCGGAATAATACATAACAGTATATCGCCAGTCTGTTTATACTGTTCCGATAATATGGTATAATATAAACGCAAAGGAGGTAAAGCGATGGGCTTTATAACAGTTAAGCAGGCCTCAGAGCGCTTTGGTATATCCGAGCGCCGCGTAAGAGCGCTTTTAGCTTCAGGTCGCATAGAAGGCGCAATAAAAAAAGGGCGAGCCTATTTTATACCGGAAGATGCATTAAAGCCTGTTGACGGACGCAGTTTGCGCGGGAAGGAAATCCCTAAGCAATATGCCGCTTTGTTCGCTTCAATTGATGAAAGAAAGGCTGAGCTTGACCGCCGCCGCCCTTTAACCGGCGGAGAGTTAAAACGGCTGCAGGACGAATTTCTTGTAGAGTTTACTTATAATTCAAACGCTATTGAGGGCAATACCTTAACGCTTGAGGAAACTGCTCTTGTTCTTGAAGGTGTGACAATAGACAGAAAACCGCTCAAAGAACATCTCGAAGCAGTTGGGCATCGTGACGCTTTTCTTTATGTTGTTTCCCTCGTAAGCAAAAAAACTGTAATATCCGAACGGATTATCCGTGAAATTCATTCGCTTGTTCTAATGGACAGGCCTGAGGATAAAGGTGTATACAGAAGAATCCCGGTTAAAATCTTAGGTGCAGCAAATGAACCGCAGCAGCCGTCTTTTGTTCCAAGCGCGATGGAGCAGCTCGTTTTGGGTTTGTCCTGCCATAAAAGGCATATTATAGAAACGGCAGCTTTGTTCCACTTGGAGTTTGAAGGCATTCACCCTTTTATTGATGGCAACGGGCGTACAGGAAGGCTGATATTAAACTTAATGCTGATGCAAGCCGGATATCCGCCTATTGATGTAAAATTTACGGACAGAAGAAAATACTACGCTTGCTTTGATAGCTATTTCCAAGATAATGACGCAGCCCCTATGATAAACATGGTTGGTGAATATATAAAAGAAAAATTATCTCTATATATAAGCCTGCTGCAGGTTTAAGATGCGCTCCTGCTTTTTTAAAAGCGCCTATTGTGTGCGTATGTTCGTTTTAAGGTAAAAAAGCGCAGTCTGCGCTTTTTGTTTTAATTAGTTTTGCTATACCTTGATGAGCTTATAATCTGACGAGCCTATATTAAGCTTGACTGCGTGCTCTATGCAAGTGCGCCAATCCGTAATCGGAAATAAATCCGAAAAACAATCTCCTTTGCGCTCTACCTCGCCAAGCATGCTGTTTAAAACAGGAGCAGCGTTATTTACTGCATCAGCGCATGCGACATCGAGCGCAACAGGGTCAAATGAGGCGAACATGCCAAGGTCAGGCACAATTGCAGCGTCATTTCCGCTATGACAATCGCAATAGGGGGAAACATCAACAACAAGGCTTATATGAAAATGCGGCCTGCCATAAAGCACAGCAGCGGAGTATTCTGCAATCTTTTTATTAAGGAGCTCCTTTGCGCTGTCTGTCGCAGGGTAAATCGCATCAACAGGGCATACGCCTAAGCAGCGGCCGCAGCCAACGCATTTTTCTAAATCAACTACGCATACGCCTGTATCAAACGACTGCGCGTCATGCGCGCAAACTCTGCTGCAGATTT
>JAKJBL010000015.1:1843-22849 GCA_022707005.1 Bacillota bacterium
TGAGTGCATTGCCATCTTGCCTGAGCGCGAGCCTGAGCCCATGCCTATATTTTTAAGCGCCCCGCCAAAGCCGGTAGACTCGTGCCCTTTGAAATGGTTGAGCGATATAAAGATATCCGCATCCATGATTGCGCGACCAATGCGCGCCTCGGCTAAAAGCTCGCCTCCCGGTATTGGCGCTGTAACTTCATCAGTGCCCTTTAGCCCATCGCCTATTATTACATGGCAGCCTGTCGAATACGGCGTAAAGCCGTTTTGATATGCAGCCTCAAGGTGGTCTAACGCATTCTTCCTTCCCCCTACATAGAGCGTGTTGCAGTCAGTTAAAAAGGGTCTGCCGCCAAGCTTTTCAACAAGCGCAGCAACGACCTTCGCATAATTCGGCCTTAAAAACGCAAGGTTCCCGGGCTCGCCAAAATGCAGCTTTATTGCCGCATATTTATGTGTGAAGTCTATTTTTTCTATGCCTGCAGCAAGCATAAGGCTGTTGAGTTTTGTAAGCAGGCTTTCGTCAACCTTTGTGCGCATATCGCTGTAGTATACGTTTGAAACCATCGTCTACCCCTTTGTTTGAATTTATACAGTTAACAGTATACATGCAAACTGCTCTAAAATACAGCCTGACCTAAACAGAGCCGCTTGTGCCGCTTGTTAAGAAGGCATTATTTGTGCTATACTCGTTGCTGGACTAAAAGAGAAAGCCCATGCAGCGCATAAAAAATCAGAAAGGAGTGACCCTATGCAAAACTATTACAGCGCAGGAAGCTATGACGCAATTGTTGTTGGTGGCGGTCACGCAGGCTGTGAAGCAGGGCTTGCCCTAAGCCGCATGGGGTTTTCAACTCTCCTTTTAACGCTTAACCTTGACAGCATAGGTTTAATGCCCTGCAACCCTGCAATAGGCGGAACAAGCAAGGGGCACCTTGTGCGCGAAATTGATGCTTTAGGCGGTGAAATGGGGCTTGCTGCAGACGATACGCTTATTCAGCTTCGGATGCTCAATACAGGCAAAGGCCCTGCTGTTTATTCGCTGCGCGCACAAATGGACAAGCGCCGCTATCACGAGCGCATGAAACTTACGCTTGAAAAAGAGCCGAAGCTGACCCTTATGCAGGGCGAGTGTGAGCATATCCTCGAAAAACACGGGAAAGTTACAGGCATACTTACTTCGGCTGGCGCAAAAATAAACACGGCCGTGCTTATACTCTGCACAGGCGTATACCTTAAAAGCCGAATTTTAATAGGCGACTGGCAGCAAGCAAGCGGCCCTGCAGGCTTTATGCGCGCAGAGGGACTATCTAATTCGCTTAAAGAGCTTGGCTTTACGCTTATGCGCTTTAAAACAGGCACGCCTGCCCGGCTTTTAGGCAAGAGCATTGATTATTCAAAAATGCAGCGGCAGGACGGCGATGTGCCTATGCAGGCGTTTTCCTTCCTTACGCCAGAGCGCGACATGGTGCAGACCCCCTGTTACCTTACATATACAAACGAAGCAACGCATGAAGTTATTCGCGCCAACCTCCACCGCTCGCCAATGTATGCAGGTGTAATTGAGGGTACAGGCGCGAGGTACTGCCCCTCGATAGAAGATAAAATCGTCCGCTTTAAGGACAAAGACCGCCACCAGGTTTTTATAGAGCCTGAAGGCCTTTCTACAAGCGAAATGTATGTGCAGGGCATGAGCACGAGCCTGCCTGCAGATGTACAGCTACAAGCGCTTCGCACAATCAGGGGGCTTGAAAAATGCGAGGTTGCGCGATTTGGCTATGCAATAGAATACGACTGCATTGACCCTACTGCGCTTTCTGCAACTCTTTCAAAAAAGGACATTGAAGGACTTTATTGCGCAGGGCAGATTAACGGCACTTCGGGTTATGAGGAAGCCGCAGGTCAGGGGCTGTATGCAGCAATAAACGCAGCGAACTGGCTTTTGGGCAAGGCGCCATTTTTGCTCTCGCGCTCTGACGCATATATTGGGGTTATGGTTGACGACTTAACTATTAAGGGCGTTGATGAACCCTACCGCATGATGACATCGCGCGCTGAATACAGGCTCATTTTAAGGCAGGATAACGCGGATATGCGCTTGACGGAGCTTGCAAAAGATACAGGGCTTATTTCACAAGAGCGCTATTCGCTTTTATTAAGAAAGCGCGAGGCGCTTGAAAACGCGCTTTTGCGCCTTGATAAAGTAGTGCCTCCTGACGCGCTGCTCCAAGAATATCTTAAAGAAAAGGGCGAGCCTCCAGCTAAAAGCGGAATACGGCTTTTTGAGCTTTTAAAGCGCAGGGGCGTTCGCTATACTGAACTGCTCTCTCTATATAACTTCCTGCCTGAGCTTGAAGAAAGCGCGCTTATGCAGCTTGAAATTATGGCGCAGTACGGCGGATATATTGAAAAGCAGTTTGAGGAAGTAAAGCGCATGGAAGCGCTTGAAGCAGCGGCGCTCCCGCAGGACGCTGATTATTTAAGCATAAGCGGCTTAAGAACAGAAGCGCGCCAGAAGCTTGCTGCAAGGAAGCCTAAAAGCATTGGCGCAGCAGGGCGCATCCCCGGAGTTTCGCCTGCTGATGTTGCTGTGCTTTTAATTTGGCGCAAAGCGCAGGCAAGGCGCGCATGAAGGAGCTGCTTGAAAAATACCTGCCCAAACTTACGCCTTTAGCGCACGAGCAGCTTTTAAAATATTACAGCCTGCTCATAAAAGCAAACGAAAAAATAAACCTCACGCGGATAACGGCTCCGCTTGATGTTGTGCAAAAGCATTTTTTAGACTCCCTTTTAGCCGGCCCTTATATAGGCGAAGGCGCAGCGTGCATTGACATTGGCACTGGCGCAGGCTTCCCCGGCATTCCGCTTTTAATTGCAAGGCCTGATATTAGGCTTACGCTTCTCGAGAGCCAAGCTAAGCGCGCGGGGTTTTTAAAAGAGGTTGTAGATACGCTCAGCCTTAGAGCGACAATCCTTAATTTTCGCGCAGAGGAGGCTGCAAGAATGCCTTCGCATAGAGAGCAATATGACTTTGCGCTCTCGCGCGCAGTCGCAAAGCTCAATACGCTCCTTGAGCTTACGCTGCCATTTGTAAAAGTTTTTGGGTGTGCAATTTGCTACAAGGGGCAAGCCCCAAAAGAGGAGGCAGCGCTTGCAGCTAAGGCATGTGAAAAACTCTTTTGCACGCTTACGATAAAAGAAATGTCGCTTGAGTATGGTGAGCGCAGCCTTGTCTTTGCAAAAAAGCAGGCGTCTACACCAGCGCTTTATCCGCGAAAGCCCGCCGAGCCTGTTCATAAGCCGCTCTGACTTTTGAAAAAGTTTCCCGGGAAATTATTCAGCTTAAGAATATCAGGTATTTTTAGGGAAACGCGCCTATTTTTGCGTTGAAGCAGGAATCTCTGACTTTATGCAGAATGACAAGCATGGGAGGGAGTAAAATGGCAGTATTTGATTTTTTAAAGGATAAGCCCAACCCTGCGGCTGCTAAAAACATGGGGCAGCGTACAGCAGGCATGGAATTCCCGGGCGAAAGCAACCGCAGGCTTATGCGGCTGCAGCTTGATGAAATAAGCCCCAACCCCAACCAGCCGAGAAAGAACTTCGATGAAGAAGGGCTTGACGAACTTGCAGAATCAATCCGTCAGGTAGGGCTTATTCAACCGCTTGTAGTAAGGCGCGTTGGCGAGGGGTATGAGCTTGTTGCAGGAGAGCGCAGGCTCCGCGCCTGCAAACGCCTTGGCATGAGCGAAGTGCCCTGCCTTGTTGAAGATGTAATGGTTGAACAGGAAAGCACACTTGTAGCACTTATAGAAAACCTTCAGCGCGAAAACCTACACTACCTTGAGGAAGCGGAATGTTACGCAGCCCTTATTTCAAACTACTCCTTAACTCAGGAGGAGCTTGCAGCACGCCTTGGAAAGAGCCAATCCGCAGTTGCGAACAAACTGCGCGTCTTAAGGCTTTCGCCAAAGGTAAAGGAGGCAATGCAAAACGCGCGGATGACCGAGCGGCATGCGCGCGCGCTTTTAAAGCTTAAAGACGAGGCAGCGCAGCTGCAGGTAGTTGAACGCGTAAAAAACCGCGCGCTCTCAGTAAAAGATACTGAAAAACTCGTTGAAAAGACGCTTAACCGCCTTTATGACGAAAAACTCGACGGCGCAGCGCCCCGTCCTAAAATTTTAAGATACTTAAGGGATTACAGGCTCTTTTTAAACTCTGTTTCGGTTGCTGTAAAACAGCTTAGCGACGCCGGGATGCAGGTGAGCCTTGAACAGACAGATATGCCTGATGGCGTAGATGTCTTTATTCGCGTGCGCAGAGCAAAAGAGCAGCCTTAACGCGCTGCTTCGCGAAGCTTGTTTAAGATTCTGCTTTCGAGGCGCGAGACCTGCACCTGTGAAACGCCCAAGAGCTTTGCGATTTCTGACTGCGTTTTATCCTGAAAATAGCGCAGCACAATAAGCTGGCGTTCGCGCGCCTCGAGTTTGCACAGAAGTTCTTTTAATAAAATTCTATCTACCACGCCGCTGTCCTCCCCGCCTGTGTGCTCCATGCGGTCAAGGAGCGTTGCCTCGGAGCCATCGTCATACACATGCTCATAAATCGATAAATGCGGGCGCATAGCCTCAAGTGCAACTGCAAGCTCTTCAGGCTCAGCGTCAACTTCTTTTGCAAGCTCCAAAATGCCCGGGTCGCTGCCGTTAAGGCGCCTTAGGCGTTCCTGCGCTGCAACTGCGCGCACAGCAAGCTCCTTAACTGAGCGGCTGACTTTAATCATGCCGTCATCGCGCAAAAAGCGTTTTATTTCGCCGGCAATCATAGGCACTGCATAAGTTGAAAAACGCACAGCAAACTGCGCGTCGTAGTTTTGTATTGCCTTAACAAGCCCAAGGCAGCCGATTTGGTAGAGATCGTCGAACTCTACGCCTCTGCCGAGATATCTTTTTACTATGGATTTTACGAGCGCAGTATTATGGCGCACAAGAGTTTCCATTGCATCCTGAGCGCCTTTGTGCGCCTTTTCTAAAAGCGCTAAGACCTCTTCATGCGGTAGCGGGCTTGCGTCAATCATTGCGCTTCTCTTCGGAGCGTTTTTTCTAAGGTTACAGCTGTTCCCTTGCCAGGGCTTGACTCTACTTCGACCTCATCCATAAATGTTTCCATAACTGTAAACCCCATGCCCGAGCGTTCAAGCTCAGGGTGCGATGTATAGAAGGGCTGGCGCGCAAGAGCTACGTCCTCTATGCCTATGCCATAGTCGCGGATTATAAACTTCGCACTGCTGCCGTTAATATAGCCTTCGAGCGTAACAAGCCCCTCGCGGTTTCTGTAGCCGTGGATTATAGCGTTTGTTACTGCTTCTGAAACTGCTGTGCGCACATCCGTAAGTTGTTCAAGCGTTGGGTTAAGCTGCGAAAAGAACGCGCCTGCTACTGAGCGCGCAAACGCCTCGTTTTGCGAAAGGCTTGAAAACTGCAGATGCATTTGATTTTTAAACATATTACCCCTCCCCTGCCTTAGACTCTTGCTATGCCCGTTCTACAAGCGCATATATGCCGGAAATTCTGAATATCCGGTCTATTGGTGCAGGCACGCCTGCTAAAAGCAGACGCCCTCCCCTTGCACTAAGCGTGCGGTAGCGCCCGAGAATGACTCCCAGACCTGAACTGTCCATAAATTCCACATTTGACATATCGAGCACAAGCTCGCGAATTTGCGGATCCGCAATAAGCGAGTCCAGCACTTCGCGCACATACTGCGCGCTGTGGTGGTCGAGTTCGCCCGCAAGCATAGCCTTAATCCGCTGCCCTTTGCGGGTGGCGTTAATCTGCATTTTTGAGCCTCCTTAAACCGGCCTGTGCCGTACATTTAAAAGCCTTTTTGGCTGAAATATGCTCTAATCTTGGTAAATGCCAGTGACTTTCCGATTATAAACTGCCGTTTAAGCGCCCCTGCCTGTATTTCGCGTTTTGGCTGTATTTTACCTTTGTTAAATAACGGGAAGTCCTGTCAGTGCCGCACTTTTATTGTCGAAATGGTCATAAATTAAAAATAACGGACTCCCGCATGACAAGTATGCCCGAAAAGCTTTTTAAATATTCATGGCATCGCAAATTTAAGCAGGCGTCTTCTTTACTAAAGCGCCTTGTCATAAGCTATTTCAGATATATTTTTAAGGTGCGCAATGAAAAAGCTTTTATTCAGCTTAAGATGTGTTGTTGCGGCTCTTATTGCCGCCTTCCTTTTTGCTGCGCCAAAGCAGCTTGATGAGGCGCTTGGCCGCAACTTTTACAGGGAATGGCTCTCAGGCACAAAGCCTGAGTGGAGCGGCGTTATAACGCTTTGGCATATTGCGGAGTTTAAGAGCGAGAAGGGCAGCCTGAGCGCATACCTCGAAAACATAGCAGCCTGCTATGAGCGCAAATATCCGGGTGTATATATCGAAGTGACCGGGCTATCGCCCAATCAGGCAAGAGAACGCCTCTCAGCAGGCGAAAAACCGCATTTGTGGAGCTTCCCTATGGGTGCGTTCAAAGCTGAGCAGTTTAATGCGCTTGACCTTGACCTGCCAAAGTTTAGGGGCAACCTTGAGCCGCTTAGAGCTAACGGAGCAGTATATGCTTTACCGTATATGTACAGCGGATATTTTTTAATCGGCAACACAGGCTTAGTTCAGCAGCTTGGGCTAAGCTGGCCTTCAATAAGCGGCGAAACCAGCAGGCAGGATGCGATTGCAGGCACGCTCAAAGAGGCAATGGCATCCCCCGCAACAAGGCGCTACGGAGCGCTCTGCAGCCCGAAACTGTATGCTGCCAAGCTCGGCTTAACAGGGACACTTGCACTTGAAGGTGATTTTAAGGCAGGGCAGGTTCCGTTTATGCTTGGCGATGCCCGCGCTTTAGGAGACCTTAACCGCAAAATGGCAACAGGGGGCTTTACCTTTGACGCTTTGCCGCTTGGGGGCTTTACTGAACAGGTGCTCTATATTGGAGTTGACATAGGCGCAAAAGGCGGGTTTTTGGAACATGGCACGCAGTTTATAGAGCTGCTGCTTACAAAAGGGCAGCAGCTAAAGCTTACTGCACTTGGCGCTATACCTGCAACGGCTTTTGACGAAGTTCCCAAATACTAAGACAGCTATCTCCAGCTTTTTTTTGAGGCGTACAGCTCCCCCTGCAGCCCTTCGCCAAGCCTTTATTTTGAGCATAAGGAAGAACTTGACGCGCTTAGCGAAGCTGCGCTTAGAGGCGACGAAAGCAGCTTAGAGCTGCTTTTAGCGCTGCTTATAAGGCTTGGCTGTGCGCAGCAGGCATAGCTTATGCAACAAAGCTGCTTATAAGCAAATCTTTAGTCTGTATGGGGATGTCCACTCATATATTGATAAAGAAATACACTTTCAAGAGAGGTGCTATATATGGAACCCATCTATAATGAGCTTAAACTGGAACGCCTTATAAGCAAAAGCATTGTACAGGCGTTTATCGAAGGGGATATCCCTATGCCGGCAGGGCGTGAGGCGGAGCGCATACTGGGGGTGGAGAGCCATATCCGCAATGACGCTGCACGCTGTTCTCATGGCAGCGTACAGGCTGAGGGCACGCTCATGCTGAACATACTTTGCCTTGACGCGCAGGAACAGCCCTTTGACGTACATGCTTCTACACGCTACAACCACAGCATACCGCTCGAAAATGTGCAAGAGGGCATGGACGCCGAAATAACGCCACAGCTCTACGATTTGAGGACTGACTTAAGAGACAGGCGGGTACATGTCGAGGCAGTTGCAGAGCTTAACACGCTTGTGCGCGACGACGAACCACTTGAAACGCTTGCAGATGTGGTAGGCGCAGGCGAGCTTTACAAACGCTACAACGAAACTGATTTAAGCAAGTGCCGCGAACTTGGCTCAACTTCGCTGCGCGTTCACGAAACGCTGAGCGCTCCTGGAGCTGCGCATGTGCTGCGCGCAAATATAAACCCGCATATAAGCGAGGTAAAGCTTGCTGAAAACGGGCTTGATATAAGCGGTACGCTGTATGTGAGCGTGCTTTATGAAAACGGCGAGGCTGCACTTATTCAGCTTAACGAACGCCTGCCTTTTGAGCAGTTTATGCAGGTTGAGCTTGATGCTACATGCGGGGACATAAGCATAAGACCTGAGCTTAAAGACTATTCCGTCGGAATAAGCGCAGCAGAGGGTATGCTTGACCTTGATGCAAATCTTGAGCTTTTTGCAGCGTGCATAACGAAAGAGCAGCTAAAGACGCTCGAAGACTTTTATTCACTGGATGGGTCAGTAAATTGCCTCCAACAAGAGACAGAGCTGCTCATGCCAATAATGAATGTGAGCGAGCTGTGCCCGATTATAGAGAATTTAAAGATTCCCGAGCAGCTCCCGCAAAGCGGCAGAGTTGTATATACAAGCTTCAGGCCGGTTGTGCTAAACCTGTTTGACGATAACGGCAAGCTTGCCTTAAACGCTCTGCTTATAACTGAGGTGGTTTATGCAACAGCAGAGGGTGCGCTGTTTAAGTTTTCTGAGGATATGCCTGCAAAATGCACGCTTGATGTACCGTTTTCAAGCGAAGCGATTGTAGCTCTTAACCCGCTTGAAGTACGCGCAAACGGCACAGGCAGGATGCTTAATGTTGAATACCTGCTCGAAGTCTTAGCACGCACGTTTATCATGGAGCAGCTTACGCTTGCTGCAGGCGCTGAGGAAACTGAGGCAAAACCGCGCGAGAGCGGCATTATGGTTGCTCTTGCGCCTGAAGGCGACACTGTGTGGAACATTGCAAAGCGCTTTAGGGTAACGCCCGAGCAGCTATTAGGCTGGAATGAGGGGCTTGTTGAGCCCATACGCGAGGGTACAGAGATTTTAGTGCTCTCACGCCCGGGAAAAAAGCGGCGGCCTTCTTAAGCGCTTTTAAGTCAGAGCATATTAGAAAACAACGCGCCTATATTTTTAAGCGCGTTGTTTTGCTATTGCTAAGGCTATGCAATAAAAATATAATCCGCTGCAAGTTTAAGAATAAGCAGCACTATTACTGCAACCATTACAGGCCTTATAAAACGCGCCCCGTTTTTTATGGCGAGCCTTGCGCCCAAATAATTGCCTAAAATTGTGCAGGCTGCAGCAGGGATGCCTACAGCATAAAGCACCTTGCCTCCGCTGATAAAAGCGAAAAGCGCGCCTACGTTTGACGCAAGGTTTACAACGCGCGCATTTGCTGAGGCGCTAAGGAGGCTGTAGCCTAAAAGGGATGCAAAAAGCAGAGTGTAAAACATGCCTGCGCCAGGCCCGAAAAAGCCGTCGTATGCGCCTACAAAAAGCCCTACGAGGCTGCTTAGCGCATATTCTTTTCGCTTTGAAATTTCGCGGGTAGTTTCTGACTCGCCAAAGCGCCTGTTTGCCATGATGAACACTGCGGCAACAGGCAAAAGCACCATTAAGATGTAGCTTAAATACTTTTCGCTTACTAAAAGCGCAAGGCTTGCGCCAATACCTGCGCCAATGAGCGCGCCCCCAACTGCAAAAAGCGCTGCACCTAAGCGAAGATGCCCGGCCTTGTAGTATTTATATGCGCTAACAGATGTGCCAAGCGACATTGAAAACTTATTTGTGCCATACGCCATGTGCAGCGGCAGCCCTGCAAACACAAACGCAGGCAGCGAAATTACACCGCCGCCGCCTGCAATGGAATCTGCAAACCCTGCAAGAAAAAGCATAGGACAGACTATAATGAGCTTGCTTAAAAGTTCGCTGCTTTGCATGCTAATAGCATTCCCTATGCCACTTTTGGGCCTCAAAGCGCTCAAGCGGCTTTGCGCGCTCAGGAAGTTCGCCTTTAGGGCGGCCGACTGCCATTAAGCTTACAACTCTTACATCAGCAGGGATTTTAAGGAGCTCCTTTACGCTTTCGTAGTAGGGTCTTTCTCTGCAAATGCCGAGCCAGACTGCGCCAAGCCCTAAGCTATGCGCCATAAGCAGCATGTTTTCGGTTGCAGCAGCGCTGTTTTGCACAAGGAATTCTTCGTCCTTAGGCAAAATCCCCAAAGAATAGCCGCATGTGACTATGCAAAGCGGCGCCTCTTTAAGCATGCCCCAGTAGCGGCTCATAACGCTAAGCTCATTAAGCACAGCCCGCTTAGTGACTGTTATAAACTCCCATGTGCGGCGGTTATGCGCAGAAGGCGCGAACATGCCTGCGCGAAGGATTGCTTTAGGCTCCTCCTCGCTTACAGGTTCATTTAAGAAATTGCGCACGCTCCTTCTTGTTAAAAGCGCGTCTGTTGCGCTCATTTCTGTTTTCAATTTCCTAAGCCTCCTTTAGTATTTATATACATGCTTCTTACGACCCGCTCTACTAAGCGGGCAGGAAGAAGCCGCAAAAAGAACGTAATAAGGCGAAAGCCGAAGTTCACCACTATACGGCTTGGGGGGTTTGACTGTTCCGCAGCTTTATAAATCGCTTTTGCGACAACTTCAGGCTTCATGCCTGTGCGCTCGTCATGTTCCATATTGTAGAGCGCGCTATTAAATTCCGCTTTATACTCATCAATAATGTTTAAGACGCGGCGGCTGTCAGGGAAGCCTGTTTGAACATCACCAGGCTCAACGAGCGTAACCTTTATGTTAAACTGCTTAAGCTCTAACCTGAGCCCGTCGCTTAAAGCTGCAAGCGCAGCTTTCGAGCTTGAATAAAGCGTTTGAAACGGCACAGTTACTCTGCCGCCAACAGAGCCTATTAAAATTATGCTGCCGCTCCTTCTGCTTCGCATGTGCGGGAGCACAGCATTTAGAGTCTTCAGGCAGCCGAAGAAGTTCACATTGAACTGGCTTAGCGCATCCATAGCGCTTGTGCCTTCAACAGAGCCTGCAAGCCCGTTTCCTGCTGCATATACAAGCACATCTATGCGTCCTTTTTCCTTAATGATTATAGAAACGCCCGAAGCTATGCTCTGTTCGTCAGAAGCGTCGATTTTAAGCGGGATTATATCTTTGCTTCCTTCAGGTACCTTTGCTCTTCTTGAGGCTGCATAAACAGTATAGCCCCCTTTTGCAAAAAGCAGAGCTGCTGCTTCGCCTGAGGAAGCGCCAAGTATGAGCGCGACCTTTTCGCCCGCTTTATATTCCGACATTTGTTGTTCCTTTCCGCTTTGGGCTTTGCAGCCTGTAAAAACACATTTAAGCATATATATTTCATAAACGAATGCGCTTTTATTGTACAATACAGAATAACGCAGCGCAACGCAAACAGGCCGGAAGGTCGAAACGCTTGCCTTAGCGCAAAAAAGACTGTAAAATCACGTTAGCCATATACGCGCGAAAATCCGCGCTTTTATAGAGAAAGGGGGCTTTGCGAATGCGCAAGCTTAACTCAAAGGAATTAAGGCAGCTCTACTTAGATTTTTTTAAGGAAAAGAGGCATGCGGTTATAGGGAGCGCCTCTCTCATACCTGAAAACGACCCTACAGTGCTGTTTACTACTGCAGGCATGCACCCGCTCGTGCCTTATTTAATGGGTGAGAAGCACCCCGCAGGAAAACGCCTTGTAAACGTGCAAAAATGTGTGCGTACAGGCGATATTGACGATGTGGGCGACGCATCTCACTGCACATTTTTTGAAATGTTAGGCAACTGGTCGCTTGGCGACTACTTCAAAAAAGAGGCAATTGCTTATTCGTGGGAGTTTTTAACCTCTAAGCGCTGGCTTGGCATAGATAAGGACAGGCTCTACTTCACCTGTTTTTTAGGGGATGAGGACGCGCCGCGCGATGAGGAATCCTTCAACTGCTGGGTAGAAATGGGCGTTGACCCCTCGCATATATACTATCTTCCCAAAAAGTACAACTGGTGGGGGCCTGCAGGTCAAACAGGACCGTGCGGCCCTGATACTGAAATGTTCTATGACACAGGCAAAGCAAAATGCAGCGAGGAGTGTTCGCCTGCCTGTTCCTGCGGGAAATATCTCGAAATCTGGAACGATGTATTTATGGAGTACAACAAAGTGGCAGAAGGCAAATATGAGCCGCTTGCCCAAAAAAATGTTGATACAGGCATGGGCTTGGACCGTACTGTTGCAACGCTCCAGGGGGTAGAGAGCGTATATGACACTGACGCCTTTAAAGAAACCCTTAACACGATAAGCCGCCTTTCTTCAACCGAATACCTTGAAAACGAAGAAGTGACGCGAAGCTTTAGAATAATTGCTGACCATATACGCTGCGCTGTTTTTATCCTTGGGGATGAGCGCGGCGTAACGCCGAGCAATGTTGACCAGGGGTATATTTTAAGGCGTCTTATACGCCGCGCAATCCGCTACGCAATGCAGCTTGGCATAGAAGAAGGCGGTCTTATAGAAGTTGCAAAATCTGTAATAGCTCAATACGGCGGCTTTTACGAGGAGCTTAATAAAAACAGCGAAAAAATTCTCTTGGAGCTTAGCAAGGAAGAACAGCGCTTCGGAAAAACTCTAAAAAAGGGCATTAAGGAGTTCGAGAGGCTCATAAGCACGCTTGAAGGGCTAAGCATAAGCGGCAAGGACGCCTTCAGGCTCTATGACACCTTCGGCTTCCCGCTTGAGTTTACTGAGGAGCTTGCAAAAGAAAAGGGTTACGAGGTTGATGTTCCCGGCTATAACGAGGCCTTTTTACAACACCAGAAAAAATCCCAGCTTGGCGCTGAACACCGCTTTAAGGGCGGTTTGGCGGATAATACCGAAGAAACCACAAAGCTCCATACAGCGACCCACCTTTTGCACGCAAGCCTTAGAAAAGTGCTTAAAGACGACTCAGTTTCGCAAAAGGGAAGCAATATAACAGCAGAACGGCTGCGCTTTGACTTCTCTTTTCCACGCAAGCTTACAAAAGAGGAACTTTTGGGGGTGGAGGCGCTTGTAAATTCAATAATTGAGGAAGATTTGCCGATTACATGCGAGGAAGTAAGCGTAGACGAAGCAAAAGAAAGCGGAGCAATCGGGCTTTTTGAAAGCAAATACGGCGAGCGCGTAAAGGTTTATTCCATAGGGGAGTTTTCAAAAGAAATTTGCGGCGGACCTCACGCTGCAAGCACAGGCGTTTTAGGCAGCTTCAAAATCACAAAAGAGGAAGCCTCCTCAGCAGGCGTAAGAAGAATTAAAGCAGTGCTTAAAATTAGCTGAGGTTTCTTAGAAGCATTCTCACCTTTTTTAACAGCTTGAGCACAGTATACTGTTAATAGCAGCATCATCTAAAAGCCCGCAAAAAAATGCGGGCTTTTTGCCGCGCAAATATTTTGAAAGGAGCTAAAAAATGGGGCAGGATGCCTTAAAAGCAATGAATACAAAGGAGGGCCTTGCAAACAGAGCGTACAGCCTTTTTGAAGAGTTCAGCTCAGCCTACGCGCAGGAGTGGGCACGCCTCGAAGAAGCGGAACGGATGTATTTGGGCGACCACTGGCATTTAGTACCGGAGTTAGACCCGAACGAACCGAGACCTGTAACCCCTGTGCTCCAAAGCACTGTTGAAAACATCGCAGCAGACCTTATTGACCTTATGCCTGAGGCAAGCATTTTAGCAAGGACGCCTGAAGATGAAAACGCGGCAAGGCTTACTGAGGCGCTTATACGCGAAAACCACGCATCAAACTGCTATGAGCGCGAATACAGGCAGCTTTGCCATGACCTGCTCGTAGGCGGCTACATGGTTCAGGAGGTAGGTTATGACCCGAGCCTTTTTAGCGGCTTTGGCGGTGCGTTCATACGCCACGCGGATAATATGGGCATACTTTTTGACCCGCTTTGCAGCGATATCCAGGAGGGCCGCGCAGTAATTAAGTTTGGGCTTCGCACAATAGAGTGGCTTAAAGCGAGGTTTCCGATGTTTGACGGAGAGTTTGACGGCTACAGCGCAAAGCGGCTGCCGCACGATGTGCTCCTTGGCGCAAACAGGCATAAATGCGCGCTTCTGCTTGAGTTCTGGTGGCGCGAATATGACGAGGACACAGGCACAAGCCGGTTGCACATGGCGCAGCTCACAGGCGGCAGAGTAGTTGCGGACAGCCGTAAAGCAAAGCCCGAGGGCTATTTCAGCCACGGCAAATACCCGTTCATAGTTACTGCGCTCTACCCGAGAAAGGGCAGCTGTTTAGGTTACGGGCTTGTTGATATGTTCAAGCGCCAGCAGCAGTATGCTGACAAGCTCGACCAAATCGTTTCAAAGAACGCGCTTATGGCCTCGCACAACAAGCTGCTCGTAACGCACGCAAGCGGGTTTGACACGGATGACCTTAGGGATTGGTCAAGGGAGGTGCATACAGGGGAATCCCTAAGCGGCATTACATGGTTTACCACTCCCCCGCTCCCTGCGTACATAATGCAGTATATACAGCTAATGCGCGAGACTATAAAAGACGAAAGCGGAGCAAATGATTTTTCACGCGGGGGGATAGCAGGCGGAATTACCGCAGCAAGCGCAATTGCCGCTTTGCAGGAAATGAGCTCAAAGCGCAGCAGGATGATTAGCGCCCAAATGCACGAAGCATACCGCGAGGCAGTGCGGCTTGAAATAGAGGTTGAGCGCGAGTTTAACATTCTGCCTCGCACAGTGTATTTTACAGTTGACGGGGAGCGCACTTCAGGCCTTTTTGACAGCGGCACGCTAAAAAGACGCCTGCCGGGCGGCAAAATGCAGCCAATTGATTTTTCTGTTTTAATTAAGGTGCAAAAGCAGAACCGCTGGAGCGTGCTTGGTCAAAACGAACTTGTGCTGCAAATGCTAAGCCTTGGCGTGCTTACTAGCGAACAGGCAGTAGAGCTTATGCATTTTGAGGGGAAAGAGCTTGTACTAAAGCGGGCAAAACAGAATGCGGCAAACTCTAAGCACTTAGAGCCTGCATCTTTTGGAGAAAACAGGAACTTTCAACAGCAAAACCTTAAAAGCCCTAAGTAAATATAAACAAAGGAGGGTTTATGAACAAAGACCCAAAGCTTAAAGGGCTGCCATTGAGGCGGCTCTTTTATCTTATCGAACTTAAGCAAGCTTAAACAAAGGAGGATTTATGAACAAAGACCCAAAACTTGACGGGACCTATGAGGAGGCTGCCCTGTTAAATGAGGAGCAAGCGCTAAAGGCGCAGGAGCCTTCTAAGAATAAAAGCAGCAGAACCCGCTTTTTAGAGCCTGAGGAGCTTAAGCGCGAGCTTCGCGAGCTTGTTGAACATGACCTGCTGCCGGATGGCTTTGACTTAGAGGCTGCAAGCAGAGACCCCGCGTTTGTGCGCCTTGTTGTAGAGCTGCCCGCCTATGCGGCTGTACGCGTTTATGACGCTGAGCTTCGCGCAGAAAAAGCTGAACAAAGCGCTATGGAAGGCATACTCACGCGTTTAAGGAGCAGGGAGCGCCTGCCTATGCCAAGCCGCGCTGACGCTGCGGCGCCTGCTAAACGCGATTATCTTGCAATGAGCCCTGAGGACTTTGCAGCGCTTGAGCGCGAATACCGCGCTAAGGCGCGGGCAGGAATTAAAGTTAAGCTTTAAGGAGGAAATATGTCAAACACACAAACAACACTTTCAACAGCAGCAAGCCTTACAGGCGGCGGGCAGGCAACCTATCTCAACAAAACCTTTTATGACAAAAAGCTGCTCGAAACTGCGCGTACGCGCCTTGTTTTCGCGAAGTTCGGGCAAAAGCGCTCAATCCCCAAGAATATGGGCAAGCGTGTGGAGTTCAGGCGGTACGACCTGTTTTTGCCGGAAGCTGCAGCTGCACCTCTTCAAGAAGGCATAACGCCGGAGGGGCAGTCGCTCTCTCAAAGCAGAGTAGAGGCAGAAGTGGAGCAATACGGCGCGTATATTGAAATTTCGGATGTGCTTGAGGCGACATCTTATGACGAGGTTGTCTCAGACAGCGCAGAGCTGCTCGGAGAACAGCTCGGCACAGTTGTTGAATGGGTAACGCGCGATGCGCTCTCATCAGGCACGAACCTCCAATACGCAGGCGGGAAAACTGCAAGGCTCCAAATAGGCGCAGGCGACAAGCTCACAGTAAACGAAATACGCAAGGCTGTGCGCACACTAAAAAAGGCAAAAGCGCGCCTCTTTACAACCGATGATGCAGGCAACGGCCGCAAACCGCATTTTATTTGCATCTGCTCGCCAGAGGCAACATACGATTTGCAAAGCGACAGCCTTTGGCAGGACGTTTCAAAATACTCAAACGCAGAGCAGATTTATTCGGGTGAAATCGGACGCCTTTTCGGAGTTGTTTTTGTTGAAAGCACAGAGGCAAAGGTTTTTACCCAAAGCGTGCATACAACAGTTGCAAGCCATACAGCAGGGTCTTCAGATGTTGTTATTGGCGCTCTTTCGCAAAAGGGCGATGCCTATCTTTCGCAAAGCGGAGCAAAGGTGAAGATTGGCACAACAGAACATACGGTTTCTGCCTATAATGCAAAAACAGGCAAGCTCACCCTAAGCGCAGCAGTAAGCACGCAAATAACAGAGGGCACTGCTGTTTACAGCGAAGACGCAGGCAGCCTTGACGCAAGCACAAAAGCAGGGCTTGATGTGCATGCAACTTTAGTTTTTGGCGCAGACGCCTACGGAGTCGTAGATGTAATGCAGCTTGGGTGCCTGAGCACAATAATTAAGCGGCCTGGAAGCTCAGGCGCGCTTGACCCGCTTGACCAGCGCGGGACAGTAGGCGCAAAGGTTGCCGCCTTTGCAGCAACAATTTTAAACCAGCTCTGGGTCGTGCGCATTGAGCACGCTGTAAGCGCATAGCTAAGAGCGCAATAAATAACAGTATAGGGGCTGTACGGATTTGCTTATAAATCTGTGCAGCCCCAAGCATTAAAAAAGGAGAGCAGCATGAAGCGTATAAGCGAAAACCAAATAGACCGCCTCACCTCTTTAACAGGCGAGGCTTTAAATTCAGAGCCAAAACTAAGGCTCACCATTTTGCCGGACAACTTAGGCGCATATTGGGAGGGCGGAATAAACGGGCATTTCTTTAGAATTAAAACAGGCGTTGAGGTGCAGGTGCCTAAGAGCCTTGCTCTGCTCATTGCCCAAAGCGCAGCTGTACGCATGGAGGCGCAAAGAACTGTAAGCGCCTTTCGCGGCAACGGCAAAAGGATAGGTTAGCCATGACTTTAAACGATATTATAGTTGCTGCGCTTGCACAGCTCAACCGCGGCCATGACAGCCAGACTGTTGAAATCTGGCGCGATAAGTTTACCCGCTACGCAAACGAGGCTGTGCTTGACCTTGCAAATGTGCTTGAGCTTAGGCGCACGGATACGCTTAGCGTTAATGACGGCATTGCGGATATTTCTAAGCTGCCGCGCTGCTGCGTAAAAGTATTGTCAATGTGGCACGGCATAGAACGCGTACCTTTTATAACAGGGCCTTCGCATACGCATGTGCGCCCGCTTTTTGGCGGTGATGAGCTTTCCGTTGTATACCGCTACCTGCCCCGCGATATGGCATCGCCTTCGGATGTGCCTGAACTTCCGGATTATTGCCATGGCATGATAGTAACTTATGTCGTAGCGCGCGAGCGCGCAAGCGCAGACCCTTCTATGCAGCGCGGGGCTGATATATATTTGGCGCTCTATGCTGCGGCTAAGCGCAGGCTGCGCCCCTCCCTTGGCGAGGAGAACCTGTATAAAATAGAAAATAGGTGGTGAAGTATGGCTATTGGCATTTACAGGTTCGGCGCATTTTACGGCATAGACCAAAGCAGCCATGAAGGCGCTATTGGCGCAGGCTTTAGCCCTGACGCGTGCAATATGGAAACTGACGACGGCAGCCTTAGGGTTTGCAACGGGTTTGTAAGGCATTTTAACGCGCCTGTGCCCGGCGAAAAGCCAATACGCCGCCTTTTTGTATGGCAGAGCCTTGTTAGCCGGCGCTTTATTATAATAGCAGGCAATGATGTGTACGCCTATACGGAAACTGATGAGACGCCCTACTGGAAGCTCTTAATGAGCTACCCGGAAACAGTAAAGGGGCTAAGGTGGGATTGCTGCATTTGCCAAATAAACGGAGTTGAGCATTTTATTTTAGCGTGCGGCGAGCATTGCCTTGCAAAATGGGACGGCGTAGGGGAAATGATGCAGTTTGGCAGCGATGAGACGCAATCCGCACATAAAGTAAACTTCCTCTGCATGCACTACGGCAGGCTTTTTGCAGCAGGCGACCCGGAGCACGCTATAAGGCTTTATTGGAGCCAGGCTCCCGGCGATAACAGGAACATTGAAAACTGGTCTGCTGATGACGCAAGCCCTAATACAGGCGGAGGTCATGTTGAAATAGGCGATACTGCAGGCGACCCCATAACAGGGCTGATTGCGCTTAGCAACCAGCTTTTAATATTTAAGAGGCGTTCGATTTACAGGCTTTTGGGAGACAGACCCTCGAATTATTCTGTTTACAGGGTACATGCGGAGGTGGAGCAAATGAATAGCTCAGCATGTGTGCTCTATGGAGACGCGCCTTTTTGGATGACAGGAGGCGGGCTTTATTTTTTTGACGGGCAGAACGCGCAAAAGAGCAGGCATGCAAGGCGCATAAGCCGAGTGCTTGAGGGCGCGAGGTTTGGCAACTGCAGGGCTGCAAAGCGCGGCACAAAGCTCTATTTCAGCGCCTATGAGGAAAGCCGCGATGAACAAAATTCAGGTCTGCTTCGCATCTATGACAATGCGCTTATTGTTTATGACACAGAGCGGCAGACCTATATGCTCAGACGCGGGTTTAATGTTTCGGATTTGTGTTCGCATGACGGTGTGCTTTATATGGTGAACGAGAACAGGCTCATATACCGCTTTGACGAAGGTGAGGATTATGACGGGCAGCCGATTGAGGCCTACTGGCATACACCTCTAACAGACCTTAACTCAAAGCCTGCAATAAAGGGGCTTAGGGAGCTCTTCCTCCAAGGCGTTGGCTATAGTGAAAATGCAGTGCTTTTATTAAATTACCGCATTGACGCAAGCAGGCATTACGAGCGCTTCCTTATGCCAAGGGATGAAGCGGAAGTTATGGAGATACCCCTAAAAAATGAGGGACGTACCTTCGCGTTTTGTTTTTTAAACGAGGCTGGCTCGCGCTGGCGCATTTTAGGCGGAGTTGAGCTTTTGACCGAACAAAGACTTAGATAATAAGGAGGATACAATGCAGCTTGGCATACAGGCGCTCTTCCCTGTGTTCCTGCCTCGAAGAACGGACGATGGCACGAATGTTGAGGAATATGACATGAGCATTTCACAAAATGAGAACAACCTTAACCAGAACTTCTCAATTCTCTATCAAAAGCTTGTTGAGCTTGAAGAGAGCCTTAAAGAAAGCTGAGGTATATTATGAAAAACGAGTATAAAGTACCAGGGCTCACAGGCAGCCAAATAAAAGCGCTGCAGAAGGAGCTAAGCGTAAAGGCGGATGGCGCCTGGGGGTCAAAATCCCAGGCTGCGCTTGAACAGGCTTATGGAAGCGGCGCAGACCCGTATTCGATTTATACAGGGCAGGGCAGGGCTTTAACAACCGTAAGTGCAGGCAGCCAAAGCGCTCCTGCTCCAAAAGGTTATATACAGCATGCAAGCGGCTATACAGGCGCTGCGTACCGTGGAGAAAACGGCGACTACTACACTGACTATGGCGCGCTTTTGCGCGATGACGGCTTCTTTTACCCAAAAGGCGCAAGAATAAGCCCTAACGGCATGTATTATGACGATGGCGCGGGATGGAAGTTTGCAAAATACGCCTCTGCAAAGAGCGCTGACGGAAGTTTTTCCGGTTATGTGCCCTCAAGCATAACAGGGCTTGCGCCTAATTCAAAAATCCCCGGGTTTCTTGGAGAAGCCGGATTTACTGCAAAAATGCCTGAACAAGCTCAAGTACAAGAGGAAAAGCACCCAGAACAGCCAAAAGACCTGCCTAAGAGCGCCTGGGAACAGGCGTTTGCATACGAGCTTGAGCGCTATTTGGATGAACTGCTTTCAGGCTATTTTTAGGAGGAGCTATGGACAGCTTAAAGTTCTCGCAGCTTGAATTAAAAAACAAGGAAGATGTAAAAGCGCTGCAGAAAGAGCTTAACCAAAATGGCGCAAATCTGAAGGTAGACGGCATTTTTGGGCCTAAGACGCAGGCAGCGTATGAAGAAAGGTACGGCAAGGCGAATACAGGCGGATATGCCTATGGCATAGGGCAGCAAATGGAAAGCCTTGAGCCGCTCTTTAGCGTTGGGCGGCTTAACTATACGCCAAGGAGCTTAGATTCAATACGCGCTCAATATGAGGCAGGCTTAAGACCACAGACTGACCTTGCGATTTTAGAGCAAACGGAGCGCACAAAAGCGTATAAAGCAGAGCTTGACGCAGACAGCCTAAGCCGCGGCATGGGCAGAAGCACCTTTGTAACAGATATGAAAAAACGCCTTACGGACAAAGAATCGCGCGAAATAAGCAGGCTTGAAAGCGAATATGCAGCTATGATTGCAAAGCTTATTATGGAGACAGCAGAAAGGGAGCTAAGCCGCAGCTTTGAGGCAGAGCAGTTCAACCTTAACCTGCAGAGCCAGGCAAGATACAGGGCGTTTTCTGCAGCGCAAAGCGCCTACGCAGCAAATGAAAAGCAGGCGACTAAGGATAAGCGGAGCACAGTTACGCCTACCTCAGCAGAAAACTGTCATTTGTTTTTAGCGGGGCTTTCCCCAAAGGAGCGGCGCACTATATACAATGGTGAAACAGCGCAGGGCAAAAGATACAGGTCAGAGCTTATAGAAAGCCTCGGCAAGTCGGGCTATGTGGCTATACAGGGCATATATCCAGGGAGTTAGGCTTGTTCATAATGCTCTAAATCGCACCCGAGGAAGTTTCGCTCTGCCTCTAAACAGGCGCTAAGCACGCTGTAGCTGCCTGAAGCAGGGTCAAGCACCCAATCGCCTTTTGCAGTTACTGCCTCAAGCAATATGCGCGTTAGGGCAACAGGCTTAGCATGGGGGTGGGTTCTATTGCTCCGCTCGCTGTAAATGTCGG